>LVBU01000232.1 GCA_001603185.1 Thermotogales bacterium Thermo_02
TTTGCTCTTCAGGTTATGAACTCATCCGGGGAGATTCTAACGGCTGCAGTCGAGGGTGGTCCGATGTTAATACATAATGGAAATCCTGTGACTGATTATGAAAGGAATTTCTACTCACCTTCTTTAATAGACGTTCGTGCGCCTCGTACTCTTGTCGGAGTAAAAGATACTGGTCAGGCAGTTTTCATAGTTATCGATGGTTATCAGGTGAACAGCTATGGCCTAACTATGAAAGAAATGATAGAATTCTTCAAGGATAAGGGATTTACCTCTCTTATGTGTCTGGATGGTGGAAAGTCTTCAATAATGTCCGTAGAGGGAACAGTTGTGAACAATCCCTCTTCCGGTGTTCCTTCCCTTCCAGTTGTGATAATAGGTACTCGTAAATAGATTTGGAGGTGGTCATATATGGACAAGATTCCGGTTGATGCCAAAAGAGATATCACGCTCATAGGGCACCACGGATCTGGAAAGACTCAGCTGGTAGATGCGATGCTTTTCAACGCAAAGTTAATTGACCGTACCGGCATCCTGGCTCTGGATAATGAGGAAGTGGAAAAGGAGAAGAAAGCGAGCTTTTCGATGGGCGTGACAAGTCTCACCCGTAACGGGAAGAGAGTATATGTTATCGATACTCCAGGGATGTCGGATTTCATGGCAGAGACATCAAATGGAATCTTTGCTTCTGAAAACATAGTTGCGGTGATAAACGCCACGGCAGGTATCGAGATTCAAACAGAGAGATTTGGCTCGATAGCCAAGGATCAGGGAAAGTGTATTATTGCCTTTTTCAATATGCTAGACAAAGAGAGATCTTCATATGAGGATACGCTTAGTGACCTCGGTGAGACTTTTGAAAGAACGCCAGTTCTTGTGCAGCTTCCGATCGGTACAGAATCAGAGTTCAAAGGACTTGTAGACCTCATAAAGATGAAGGCATATGTCTATGAAGGAAATACGGGTTCTTTCAGTGAGACGGAGATTCCGTCAGAATTATCTGCTAGAGCCGAAGAAGCGAGAACAAAGATGATCGAGGATATAGTCCAGAACGATGAAGAATTGATGATGAAGTATCTGGAAGGTGAAGAACTTTCAGTCGAAGAACTGCTTTCGGCACTGAAGAAGGCCTATCTCGCTAAAGAAGTCATTCCTGTTTTTCTGGGTTCGGCGCTGAAGAACATCGGTGTCTCTCAGTTGCTTGATCTGCTGCTGGAAATCGGTTGCATGCAATCTGAAGCATCTCCTAAAGAAGCTTTGCTTCTGTCCGGAGACAGCTTGCAGGTGAAGCCAACTGAAGAAGAGCCACTTGTTGCATACATATTCAAATCGGTAGTCGATCCATTTGTCGGGAAACTGACATTTATCAAGATCCTTTCAGGGACTTTGAAAACTGGAGATGCCTTTGTAGTTGTCGATCAAGAGTCCACGGAAAAGGTTGGACATGTCATCATTCCCGAAGGCATAAAGGAAACCGAAGTTGACGAAGCGACTATTGGAGATATTGTTAAACTGAGCAAGCTGAAGAAAAGCGCTGCCGGCAACACCGTGACCCATAAAGATAGACAGATGAAACTTGTGCTCCCCGTACTACCCGAGCCGATGATCTCAAAGTCCATTCAACCAAAGTCAAAAGGCGATATTGACAAGATCAGCGGCGGCCTGGCGAGGCTTGCGGAGTCCGATCCAACCTTCAAGTGGGAAAACGATCCGGAGACTAACGAGACAGTTATAAGCGGACTCGGATCGGTTCATCTCGACATAATGATAGAAAGACTCAAGAAACTGTTTTCGGTGGATGTGGAGGTTGGAAAACCAAAGATCGCATACAGAGAAACCGTGAGAAAGACCGTTGAAACCGAATATAAGCACAAGAAACAGACAGGCGGTCACGGTCAATATGGACATGTTCAGATAAGGATAGAACCCAACGAGCGTGGTGCGGGCTTTGAATTCATAGACAAGATTGTGGGTGGTGTCGTTCCAAAGAACTATATTCCCGCTGTCGAAAAAGGAGTCGTTGAAGCTATGAAGAGAGGCATACTCGCGTCTTACCCGGTGGTGGATGCGAAAGTGACTCTATTCTACGGTTCATATCACGACGTCGATTCCTCGGATATGTCTTTCCAGATAGCTGCCAGACAGGCCTTCAAGAACGGTATGGCGGATGCTTCTCCCGTAATTCTTGAGCCATTGATGGACGTTGAGGTCTTCGTGCCTGATGAAGCCACAGGAGATATAATGGGAGAGATCACCTCCAGGAGGGGAAGACCGATGGGAATGGAACCCCAGGGTAAGGGTACCTCAAAGGTCGTTGCCCAGGTTCCGCTGGCAGAGATGCTTGATTTTGCGAATAAGCTGAGTTCAATAACCAGCGGAAGAGGATACTTCACAATGAAGTTCAACAGTTATCAGGAAACTCCACCAGACGTACAGCAAAAGGTGATTGTCGAGAGACAGCGTGAACTTGAAGAACAGAAATAGCAAATTGACATAAGTGCGGGGATCGTGAGATCCCCGCTATTCATTGAACAGCTTTCTGTATATAACTGTCAAAAGAGAGATCATTAGCATTCCACGGAGGCCAGATGCACTTAGGATACTGCACATATCAGATAAGGCTTTACGGTGTTGTATCGCTGAAAGATAAGCGGGGCATAGTAAGGCCGTTGTTAAGCGACCTTAAGAAGAATTTCAACGCGTCTGTCGTAGAAACGGGCAGACAAGATTCCAGAGAGGACTTTGAGATCTCGGTAGCGATGATCGCCAATTCGAGAGGGGAATTAGATTCACTTTTCAACTCTGTTGCACAGCGGATATTATGGAACGGACTGGAAATTGCTGGCGAATTTGGAGAAAGCTGGTAAATACAGATGTCTGAAGCCGTTTCTGTTGACTTAATAGCGAGAATTAGAGAGATTGCGCGTTCCCTGTGCACTCCGGAAAGATATGAACACATTATTGGTGTGGAAAGACTGGCGGTTGAACTGAGCCGCCTTTACAGCGAGAATACTCTGAGTGCTTCTCTGTGTGCAATAGCGCACGATATTTACAGAGATACTGAAGTCGGTGAGTTGCTGAGAATGGCCAATAGATATCATCTTGAGGTCTCGGACGTCGAGTTAAAGAGGCCTGTTCTTCTTCACGGAAAAGTTGCTGCTCTGTACATGAAGCATGAGTATGGAATCGAAGGAGATGTTTTTGAGGCTATCTACTGGCATGTGAGCGGAAGAACGAATCTTCCGCTTGTCGGTAAGATACTGATGGTAGCAGATATGGGGGAGGAGAGTCGTTTCTTTCCCGGTGCGAACGAAGTCAGAAAGATTGCAATCACCGATCTGGAAAAATCATTTCTGAACGTGTTAAGATTGAAAATGTCCTGGTCAATTGAGTCGAGACAGGCTATCCTTCCCGAGACTGTTCTGGCGTGGAACGATTGCATTGGAGGTGTCCGTTATGTCTCTGATTAAGCCGAAAAGGCGTCGTGGTCCGAGGTTGATATGGGTGATTTTGATTCCTATCGTAGTGCTGCTGGCACTTGGTGGTTATGTTTACCTCACGATGAGTGGTGTCGACAACAGCAACGAGATGAAGGCCACATTTGTGGACTATCTTTTCTACTGGAAGGAACCGGAAGGCGGGACTTATTACTATCTTAGAACTTCGATCGATGGAAGGGCTTCGCTGGTGACCTTGCCGGTCTATTCGGCAATAGAAAATTCAAAAGAGGTCCTCGATCCGGTGCTTGGTCCAAAAGCTCTTGATCTGATTCAGGGGTGGTTGGGAACAAAAAGTGAATTCTCCTATTTCTCGGAGCTCTCGCAGAGAGCTGTAGATGGATTTTCTTCTTCTCTTGGGATAAAAGCCTCCAATCCGCTTCAGCTAATTGATGCTCTGGCCAAAAGAGGTTTCAAGATTTTTGATTACTGGAAACTCGGCAGTATCTCCAAAGAGATCAAAGAAGTTGACAACGGTTCCACGTTCACTTCGAAGGGAATCGCAGTTCTGCTGAGAAGACTGGGATCCTCTTCCAGAATGGCTTATCAGGTAGAAACTTTGACTTCATACCCGCTGAAGGTAAAGGTTGGGGTGAGTGGTGAAACCGTAAACCGACTCTATCTAAAAAGGGAATCTGTTGAAAGCGTTAAGAGGGCTCTCTCTAATTGATGAAAGCAGTACACGCATTTCTCCTTTCACTGTCTTTTTTGATAATACTGTCACTGTTTGCGCTCCTGTATTTTCTCTTCAAGGACGTCTATTTGAATATAAGCGGTATGATGATGACCGGTGAGACTTTTCTCGTCGTGGGAATAGATACTGGCGGGAAAGCGAAGGATGCCATTGGGGGGCGAACCGATTATATGGCGCTCTTCTATGTCGACCAGTCCGGTACGCTAAACTTGAAGAGCATTCCCAGAGACACGATCATAACTTACAATGGATCGAAACGTAGAATAAACTCCCTTTACAACTCCTATGGAATGAATACTCTGATACAGGAAATCGAAAAGCTGACTGATAGAGAAATAACAGGCTATATTGTTCTTGACTTTGGCACAGTGATAGCAGTGACCGATTTCACCGGACCGATTCGCGTAGATGTTTCAACTCCCATGCACCATGATGACTTCCAGCAACAACTGCACATTCATTTCGATATCGGAACCCATTTTCTTGAAGGTGAAGACCTGCTCAGGTATCTAAGATACAGGGGCGACACTCTCGGCGATCTTGGAAGAATAGAGAGGCAGAGACACGTAGTCTCCCAGATAGTCTCGAGTCTTCTGAGAGCCGGCCCCGGCAAGATCATGGAGCTAATCGAATACGTACTCGATAAGACAGAGATCAGCATAGAAAAGAAGACTCTTCTTCGCTTCGCTTTAAGCGTTTTCACAGGTAGCAGGAGCATTCAATTCTCCCAGATTCCATATTATATCGATGATTTCGGTCAGATAATTCCCAGAGAGCCTTCCGCAACTGCAGTGACCATTCAAGCAGTTTCCGCTACCTATCCTTCGATACTGTTGGTAAACAATATACCTGATTACGAAACTCGCATAGGAAGTTTTTCAGAGATAATAAAGAGCCAATGGCTCAAGCAGGCGGGGATAAAAGTCGATGCAACCGGTATCGTTCCCGATATACCCGGGATCGAGAAGAGAGAGACATATCTTTTCATAAATAGAAGGGCCGATGAAGTGAAAGCCGTCTTTTCTCTTGCTCATGTTTACCATAATCCCACGGTAGTAATAATAAGTCAGTATAGTGATGTTGAAAAGTACTACGCTCTTCTGGACTCTCTTTCCAAAGAGAGATTATATCCAGCTTCATACGACGCCTTTGTGCTTCTTGGTGTCGCAGGAAGGTGAAACCTATAAATTGGAGGAGGCTTTGTGAGAAGCATATTCAGAGATTTCAGCTATGATTACTTCGACATTCTT
>LVBU01000233.1 GCA_001603185.1 Thermotogales bacterium Thermo_02
ACTATAATCCTCCCCGATATTCCGACTAAAGGTTGGAGAGATCGAAATTGAAATTATCAAAATTGAATCTAAAAACACTTCCGAGAACCACAACGGCGATAATGGTTATTATGACAAAGACTATGGCCAGAATTATCAAAACTCCTTGAATTTTGAAATAAGAGCGCATGCTATCGAGGCCGATCTCGAGATTTATGGGAGCTTTCGTATGAATAAACAGCTCAAGCTCCTTCTTTGTTCTTCGCAATCTCAAACCCATTACCAGAGCGATGATAGCACTTATGAGACCAAAAGCCGAGAAGGGATTGGCAATCATTCCGACAATAGACCCTATTATCCCCAGAGTTGCACCGATAAGTGTCCAGACTCCAACAAAGCCAGCCCAATAACTCAGACCACTGAGAGTCTGATAAGTCAACGCTTCAATACCGGAACCACTTTCATTTCTTTCCATCATACAGACACCCCCTTGTCTTCACAACTTAAGTTTATCAGAGAAATCGGATGATACGGCATTAACTGAGACTCACTGTGTAAGTGATGATATGGTTGGTCAAGCTAACAATGCTATAATATTACTAAGAGTGTCGGACTTAGTACCGAAAAGACTAGGGAGGTTAGGAAATGGAGTATCGTAAAGTAGGAAAGAGTGGTCTGCAAATCAGCGAGTTGTCTCTCGGTTCGTGGCTTACCTTCGGTTCACAGCTAGATATTGAGAATGCCAGAGATGTTATGCGCAGAGCATATAGAGAAGGAATAAACTTCTTCGACAATGCAGAGGCTTATGCCAACGGCATGTCGGAATCAATGATGGGTGAAATTCTAAAGGAGTTCAGAAGAGAAGACGTGGTCGTATCTACGAAAATATTCTGGGGCGGAGATAAACCTAATCAGAAAGGCCTATCGAGAAAACACCTTCTCGAGGGGACGTGGAATTCTCTAAAACGTTTGCAGTTGAGCTATGTAGATCTACTCTACGCCCACAGACCAGATCCCGAAACTCCCATGGAGGAAGTTGTACTGGCAATGGATTATATTGTGAGGAATGGACTGTCCTTCTACTGGGGAACTTCCGAATGGAGTGCCGCTGAACTGGAAGAAGCTCATAAAGTCGCCGATAGGTTAAATGCTATTCATCCTGTGGTTGAGCAACCTCAATACAATATGTTTGTTAGAGAGAAAGTAGAAAGAGAGTATGCCCCCCTGTATGAAAAACATGGACTCGGGCTGACCATATGGAGCCCTCTAGCAAGCGGTTTACTCACAGGCAAGTACAATGAGGGAATTCCTGAAAACAGCAGGTTGGCAAAGTTCCCGGGCCTGAAGAAACACCTTGAAGAGAACGGAGTGTTCTCAGAGAAGAATCTCGAAAAGGTCAAGCAGCTAGCCAGAATTGCAGGAGATCTTGAGACCGGACTTCCACAACTGGCTTTGGCCTGGCTGTTGAAAAACGAAAGAGTTACCTCGGTGATCCTCGGTGTTAGCCGCGTCGAGCAACTCGAAGAGAATCTTAAGGCTCTCGATATCAAGAAAAAGCTCACAGAGGGCACTCTCAAAGCAATTGAAGAGATCTTAAGCAAATGTTGATTAAGATTTTTCTTTGAAGCATGATAGCATCTAGTATTTGGGACAAAGCTGGCTATTATAGATAGGATCGATATTGATCACAGCAGTATCACGCTCGACAGCGGTTCGAGTATTTGGTTACGCGCTTTATTCTTTTGCTATTCGCTGTTGCTATGCCAAAAGCAAGATGGAGAAAAACTATCTTACTTCAAATGGTTCCAGCATCTCTGCGTCTGATCTCTGCATCGCGTGCAGAATCAAGAACGTTATCCAGAGACTTCCTGAAACTCTCCAGATCGATTTCTGAAGAAGTCTCAAAGCTTCTCAGGATACCGTTCTCGATTATCAGAAGCCTATACCCGTGTCTGGCAATGAATTGTCTGTCGTGGCTTATGAAAAGAAACCCGCCGGGAAAATCGTCCAAAAGATCGTCCAAGACCTCTAGAGATTCGATGTCAAGATGGTTGGTAGGCTCATCCATGAATATGAATTCAGCTTTCGAAAGTGTTGCTTTAAGAATCGCTGCTCTCATGAGCTCTCCATAACTGAGATCCGAGACTCTTGAAAGTATTCTCTCTCCTCGAAGACGAACATTAGCCAGATGACTTCTCAGTTTTACCTCTTCAATTCCAGTTGAGAAAAGTTCATCAAGGAGAGTCTCTCTTTCGAAGAAACTGATGACGTTCTGAGGAATATACTTCCAGTTCACATTTTCGTTTCTGTACACCTCTCCGGAAAAAGGTTCGAGGAGGCCTATAAGACATTTCATCAACGTCGTCTTGCCAGAGCCGTTCGCTCCGATTATTCCTATTCGATCTGTCGTGTCAATGTCTAGCGTGGCTTCAAGGAGTACTCTTTCGTCGCCATACGAAAAAGCCACACCTTCGGCCCCAAGCATCTTTCTCTTAGGCACCGAATAATCAGATTTTGAAAAAGAGACAGGCTTCTCCACAAAGGGCTTTGTCTCTCTCAGTTCTCCTATGAGTTTCTCAGTTCTCTTCTGAACCGCAAGTGCTCGTTTTGCCTGTTTTGCCGCCATATGACCCACGTAACCCTTATCTGCTGCGTACCTTTTCGAAGCCTCTTTGGAGGCCGACCAGTTCTTTCTTCTTACTATTTCCGCTTCGAGTTGCCTGATTTTCCTATCTATCTCCATCGCCTGTTTCTGTTTCGCCGAGTAAACACTGTCGAGGTGTTCCAGCATCATTGTGTAACCTCCATTGACCGCAACGCTCTCGCCGTTCTTTAGATAGACAGTTCTGTCGGCGACTCTATCGATGAATGTTCTGTCGTGGCTCACGACGATTATCCCGATTCCATCTCTCCTCTGGCTTAGCAAAATACCTTCGAGTTTTACGGTCATAGCTATGTCGAGATGGTTGGTCGGTTCGTCCAGAAGAAGGATGGTCGTTTCGCTTAGAAGAGCCTTGAGTATCGAAAGGATTCTCCTTTGCCCCTGGGAAAATTCGCCGAAATCTCTCTTCAAGTCAGTACTCTGGAAACCGAAGGTCGAGAGTTTCCGGTTAATGACTTCTTCAAATTCAAAACCCATGGCCGTGTGGTAATCGTTTATATATTCTGCATACCTGATCGGATAATCGCGTAAAGACTCCATTTTCCTGTGGAGATTTAGCAGCGCAGGTCTTGCTCCGAGAAGATAGTCTTCCACCGTTCCGCGATAATCGACGGGCTCTTGATTAACATAAGCAATCCTCACTCCGCGTTCGACTTGAACTGAACCACTTGAAGGAAGCAATTCTCCGAAGATGACTTTTAGAAGTGTTGTTTTTCCCGAACCGTTAGGACCTGTAAGAGCAACAATCTCACCCGAAGAGAGATCGAGATCTATGCTTTTAAGTACGTCGAGACCATCAAATGATACTGAGATATTCTTGATATGTAGCAAAGAAACCACCTCCGCAATGGTTTGCACTAGCAGCAATCTCTGTTTTCCGTTACTAATGGATTGTATTAGTAAGCGCAGCTTTGGGAGACAAAAAAGTGGAAACGCTATTGAATTGTGCTCATTGCTGGAGTAGTCTCTTCATTTCAGCACCTGCATAATAGTATTGGAAGTTTATAACATATTTCGACCTTCCAGTTCAAGTACTGAGCAATAATAACGGTCGATTCACAAGAAAATGCAGATTAAACAGTTACAGTGAGAATATTCCTTCCATCAACATATCTGTAGCTAATATCTTTCGAAAACCTTTTTATGAGATAGATACCCATTCCGCCCTTCTGCATGACATCGAGATTTCCCAGATTGGGATCGTTTGCATCCAAAGGACTGAATTGTGTTGAAGAGTCGATAATAGCTATCACTACATCGCCATGTTCGTTGCCTAAGTTTACTTCGATCTCAATCTTGTCTCCTGCCTTCAAACTGCCATGTTTCACTATGTTGGTGCAGGCCTCAATTACTACTAAGCCCGCCCTGAAGCCTTTGTCATTGTCTGAGGCCTTTCGGACTATTTCAGAGACTCTTGCCGACACCAGATCTACATCTGTCATGCTGGGCTCAACTGAGAAACGCAACTGCGACTTTTCCATTAGGATCACATCTAGATAGTCTTAATGGCATCTTCAACCGAACAGTCCCTGATGTTGAAAAGTCTGTCAAGTCTAAGCGTCCCAAGCAGTTTCTTTATTTCGGGAGATAGATTCACAAGCAAGAGATTACTGCCCTTTGGCGTGAGGTTCTTATAGATACTTATTAGAGCTGCAATCCCCATTGAATCTATGAATTGAATGTTCTCACCATCAATCACTATTGCCGAACACTTCCCAATCTCTTTTGACTCATACCATTTGCGAAAACTGGCAGAAATCTCTCCGGTGATTCTCGAAGGCTTTTCAAGAGAGATGACACCGATCGTTTTGTTGTGCAAATCGAATTTGAACATCTTATCCCACAACCACAGTTGTGGACTACCCTCCTCAAAGAAAGAATTTAACTCCTACATTTCGATAATCATAACTGAAATATCGTCCTCAGACCTCACACTGCCACAGAAATCTCTGAATTCCGAGTTCAGAGAATCTATTGTTTCGGACAGACTCTTTCCGTGGCATCCTTGAATGATGGACTTAAGCTTCTCTTCACCAAGCATTTCTCCGGTTTCATTTGTTGCCTCAGTAAATCCGTCGGTGTACATTATGAACCTATCTCCTTCGCTAAGCTGTAGTTCGCAGACTTTGCCGTCAATCATGTCCATTCCGATCAATCCCTCTTTCTCTTCGCTCAACACTTTGCACTTCTCGCTATTAGCGACTAAGGGCGACGGGTGTCCTGCGTTTGAGAAGTGTATGATCCTTCTCTTGAAGTCAATAACCGCGGAGACGATAGTGAAAAAGAGATTGAACTTCTCAAATCTGAAATTCCTGTCAAGCTCAATCATGAAATCCTTCAAATCGAATCCGGAATCTTCAATACTATTTTTGTAATCTTCTATGAATCTGTGTACCATTACGGAAAGCATCGCGGCGTTGACTCCGTGTCCTGACATATCGGCAAGATAGACGAAGAAACGCGTTTCATCAATCCTAATGATGTCAAATATGTCACCGCCAACCCTGTATGAAGGCAAATAGGTCCACGCCACACTCAATTCAGGTGGTGGGCTAATGGGGACCAGAGCAGTCTGTATCCTTCCGGCAGCCAGGACATCGTTTTGAAGGCTATCAATCGCGACTCTGAGTGACTTTATCAAATTGTGTAACTTCAGCTGAGTATTGACTCTCAGAAGAACCTCTTCTGGCAAAAATGGTTTCGAGATGAAATCCACAGCTCCGGAACTTAAGGCTTTGAGCCGGCTTTCTCTATCGGACGAACCGGTAAGTACGATTACCGGAATTGGTTCGAGGTTGCTGTTATTCTTGAAATCTGCCAGTACTTCGAGCCCGTTGCAATCTGGAAGCATAAGGTCAAGCAGAACTAATTCTGGTTGTTCCTCTGTTGCTATCTTGAAGGCAGAAAGACCGTCTGCACACTCAACCACATCGTGTTGGTCACGCACGAGTATGGATTTAAGCAGAACTCTGATCGATCTGTCGTCATCAACAACCAGAACCTTGCCCATAGACTCCCTCCTATTCGAAGTATCTCAGTGCTTCTGCTGGCGGTATTTTCGATGCCATGTAACTCGGAATAATTGTGAAAACCAAAGACGCCAAGTAGAATATTAGTGACATCCCTACGAGTTGGTCCCATGGAATGTACAGACGCATTCCCTGCATTTCGGGAGATGCATAGATCTCTACACTGGTCAATGTGCCGGTGATTATTCCAAGTACTATGCCGATAAAAACAATAAACGTCGTTTCGAGAACGAAGGAAGCAAATACCATCTTTTTGGTAAAACCGATGGCCTTCAACATTCCCACGATTCTCTTTCTTTCATAGAGTGCCTTAAACATTATTATAGCAATTCCGACTATACCGACAAGCATTCCAAAATACAGGAACGATCTGAGTATGCTGATGGTCCCTTTCAGTATGGTTGATGTTAGCTCAATTATGTCATCTACATAAAGTGTCACTACGCTTCCCGCTCCAACATACTCATTTAGTGCCCTGAAGTTTTCTTTCTTCTCAACTTGATTGGTGCCACTTAGATTGACCAGATAATTTCTGCTTGCGACATTTCCATCAAGAGACGAAGGCAAATGCTCTCTGTACACGAAAATACCGTTCATAAATGAGATAGTATTCTCAGGTAGAGTTGCTATAACTCTGAAAACAAATGAATCGGAGCCAATGAGATCCTCGCTGAGGCTTCTTCTTATAAAACCGGCCGGCGGACCCTGGGAAGTGGATTCTCCTTCGAGGATCTTCCGGAGTTCAATGAAATCCCCAGGAACGACTCCTGGAAGAACGTTGCTCGATACGACCACCGTACCGGGATTTAGTTTTAGATACTCCCAGACTTGCTTTCCGCTCGATAATCCGAGGCTTCTATCGTATTCGATTTCGAAGAACTTGTTGTTCACTACAAAGCTGTTGTCTATACCGTAGAGAGACTCCCTTATATAACGACCATCTTCTCTCAGTGCCACTGATATGTTTTCGACGCTAGTGACTTCACTTACTTGACCAAGAGACTGAACTTCAGTAAACGAAAGCACAGTACGCCCGGAAATCGAGAAGATTCCTACATCGTACCCGGCAAATATCATATCTCTACTTTTGATAAACATCTGTTCCTGAGAGTAGGGGATTATTGAGATAAGAGTTATTACAAAGATAACGACCCCATACATAGCTATTGTGAGACCGGTTCTCACAAGGTTTCTGGCCGAAAATGCAATGGAGATTTTGAATACTGGAGCGGCAGAGCGAGCTCTCTGAAACACTTTATTGAGAATCAGCTCAAAGGTCTTGAGATTGTATACTATTAAGAAAAGACCAGCAAAGAGTATGGCACCACCCTTAGCA
>LVBU01000014.1 GCA_001603185.1 Thermotogales bacterium Thermo_02
TATATTGGTTATAGCTTTCAATTGCATTTATCGGGCCGTGGAAACACGGATTAAACTATATCACAACAATGCGATGTTATGCTTTCGTATGCTGAAGTATGTTGCCCTACTGGAGGTGGCGAGATGTTGAAAGAGAAGTTGAAAGGGTCCATAAACGAAATACTCGAAGAGATGAGCGTGAAAGAAGACGTTGATTTCAAGATAGAGATTCCCCCAGAAGGCTTCGGTGATCTCTCCACGAATGTGGCCTTCTTGCTTTCCAAAGTTCTTAGAAAGAGCCCTAAAGAGATTTCCTCTAGAATCGCCGAGGAACTGAAGAAGCGAGAAGAGTTCGAGAGGGTAGAAGTAGCCGGACCGGGTTTCATAAACGTCGATTTCTCTTCCAGATACCTTTCCGGAGTGCTTGAAAGTATTCTGCAGAACCGGGATTTCTGGAAGCAGGCCGAACAGAAGAGAGTGCAGTTCGAGTTTGCCAGTGCTAATCCGACGGGTCCATTTACTGTCGGACATGGCCGTCAGGCAGTTTTCGGGGATGTTCTCTGTCGAATTTTCTCTGTCCGCGGCTATGAAGTAAGCAGGGAGATGTATATAAACGATGCGGGCAGGCAGATAAATCTTCTGGGTCGGTCTCTCTGGGTCAGATACAATCAGCTGATGGGTGTCCAGGCAGAGTTGCCGGAAGACGGTTATCAGGGAGACTACCTAATTGATATGGCAAAAGAACTGGCAGACGAATATGGAAAAGAGTTTCAAAACACCTGGGACAGTTCAGTAGAAGGCTTTTTCAAAAAATACGCTCTGGAGAAGATGCTCGAAGATATCACGGGGACTCTGGAAGGCCTCGGCGTAAGGTTTGACAACATATTCTATGAGAGTTCTACGATTCAGGACGGCACAGTGCTCCAGGTGCTGGAAGCCCTAGAAACAAAGGACAGCGTCTATGAGGCCGAAGGAGCTAGATGGTTCAGGGTGTCTAAGTTCGTCGATGATGATGACAAAGTCTTGCTGCGTTCGAACAACACCTACACATATTTCATGACAGATATTGCCTATCATTCAAACAAAAGGGAAAGGGGCTTTGAAAAGGTCTTCGACATATGGGGAGCCGACCATATGGGTCATATTCCGAGGATGAAGGCCGCGATGAAGGCTCTGGACATGCCCGATGATTTTCTGAACATCATCATCCATCAATACGTAAACCTGAAACGCGAGGGAGAAGTCGTGAAGATGTCAACCAGAAAAGGAGAGTTTACGACGCTGGACGAGCTTGTGGAGGCCGTTGGTGTGGATGCAACGAGGTATTTCTTTGCAATGTTTGATCCCGATACGCACATGCTCTTCGACATAGACCTGGCAAGGAAAAAGACAAATGATAATCCGGTTTTCTACGTTCAGTATGCCCACGCGAGAATCAGCAGCATATTTAAGACCGCCCGAGAAAAGGGAGTTGAAAGCGGAAAAAAAGACCTTCACATTCTTGATACCGGCGAGGATCGAAATCTGGTCAAACTCGTCAGCATCTTTCCGGAGACGCTTGATTCCATAGTTACTGACTACAGGACAAACAGGCTCACTTCTTATCTAGAAACCCTCGCTAGAGCCTTTCATGCTTACTATAACAAATACATTATCGTCGATTCCGAGAACCCTTCGCTTTCTGGAGCGAGATTGACGCTGTGCGAAGTTGTGAAGAATGTTCTTGAGAGTGGACTTGATCTTCTCGGCGTCAGTGCGCCAGAGAGTATGTGATGCAGGAGTTATTGATCGAGAAACTCGTAGCAGGGGGTTATTCTCTCGCCAGAAAGAGTGATGGCAAGATAGTCTTCCTTCAAGAAGGTTACCCCGGAGAACGCGTTATTGCCGAACCCACAAAGAAGAAAAGCGATTTCCAGATCATGAAGGTCAAGAAGCTGATCACTACTTCAGAGTCAAGGAGATCCAGACTATGCAGAAACTTTCCACAGTGTGGAGGGTGCGACTGGCAGGATCTGGAATACTCCGAACAACTACGCTGGAAGAAAGAGATAGTAATGGAGCAGTTTCGAAGAGTCGGAAAGATCAACCTTGATGAATTAGATATAGTCGCTTCTCCAGTGGAGACAAACTACAGGGCAAAGATGGAGTATGTTGCTTACGGCGGAAGAAACGGTATCTCTCTCGGTCTTTACAGAAAAGCATCCCTTACTCCGCACAGTTGTGAGGGCTGTGTTCTCGGACTCAGAGATTTCGAAAGGATCAGATCTTCAATACAGGACATTCTTAGAAAGACGAAGATAAAACCGTACAATAGGCTCACTGGAAAGGGAGATCTCAAACACCTTATACTCAGGGGGAACGACAGAGATACAATGGCGATTCTCGTAACGAAGAGAGAGAACCTTCCAGAGATGGAGTACATAAGAGAAGAGATCGGAAAGCGCTTGAAGAAAGTAAAGAGTCTCGTGCACCTTATCAATTCAAACGACAGGATAGTCCTGAGAGGAGTTTCGAGGAATCTCTTCGGAGAAGGCATATTGAATCAGGAGCTGGCGTGGAAGCGTTTCGAGATACCTCCCACGGCCTTCTTTCAGAACAACATACAGATTACGGAAGGGATCATAGAGTATTTGCGAGGTGAGTTGAAGTTACGAAGCGAAGACTCTCTTCTCGATCTTTATGCCGGGATAGGAACGTTCTCCCTGACACTGGGGTCGAAACTTTCCAGAGTAGTCGGGGTGGAATCAAATCCCGTCTCGATAAAGGCTTTCAAGGCCAATGCGAACATTAACGATCTCTTTGGAATCGAGATTGTGGAGAGCGACGCTGTAGAGTATCTGAAGAACGAATCGGCCGAATTTACCACCGTCGTTCTGGATCCTCCAAGATCGGGAGTCGGAAAGGACCTTTCGCTTGTTTCGAAGTTTAGACCTTCCAGGATTGCATACGTATCCTGCGATCCCACAACCCTTGCAAGGGATGTGGCCATCCTGAAAGAGTCGGGTTTCGAATTAGTTTCGGTAAAAGCGTTCGATATGTTTCCCCAGACATGGCATGTGGAGTGTGTAGGAGTGCTGCAGAGGTGAAAGCACGCACAAGAGAAGGAGTAGCGTCAGCCATATCTTCCCCGTTATAGGTCTACTGTCCGTTAGTGCGCAGGTCACGTAGCTGGGCATTGTAGAGTACAGAAAGTAATCGAGTGAGGTTTGGACCGACTGTCCAATCCGCTTTTTGCCGACACGAAGCTAAATGATAAAGACCATCATTATCTTTTCGGTCTTTGAGGTTACACTTGGTTTTTAACATAGCATGAGCTCTATGGAAAGCAATCCTTCCAAATAGAAACGGCGCAAAGGTCATAGCCCTGCGCCGTTTCTATTTATTATTATTTTGAACTACTTATCATCATAATGCCCTTTAC
>LVBU01000234.1 GCA_001603185.1 Thermotogales bacterium Thermo_02
AGTTACGGTTTCAACTTCACCGATAATTTCTCGCCGAGAATTGATATCTCGGAAGATAAAAATAATATTAATGTTACTGCAGAAATTCCGGGAGTCAAAAAAGACAATATTAAAATCACCCTGCAAGATAACATTTTAACAATTGAAGGAGAAAAGAAAAAAGAAGCTGAACAAAAAGAAAAAAATTATTACAGAAGTGAAAGAGTTTATGGATCGTTCAAAAGATCTTTTACTTTACCTGTAGAAGTTGATTCGGAAAAGGTTGATGCCAAGTTTGAAGATGGCACCTTGCATATCTCTTTAAAAAAATTGGAAGCAAAACCAAAAACAGAAAAAGTAATTGAGCTGAAGTAATTACTTCAGCTCTTAATTTTAAACATAACAGAGAGGAAATTAAAATGGGAAAAATAATAGGAATCGATTTAGGAACAACAAACTCTTGCGTTGCGGTGATGGAAGGTAATGAACCGGTGGTAATCCCGAATTCAGAAGGTGGAAGAACTACTCCTTCTGTTGTGGGTTTTGCTAAAAACGGCGAAAGACTTGTTGGTCAACCTGCTAAAAGACAAGCCGTAACCAATCCTAAGAATACTGTATACTCTATTAAACGTTTTATGGGTAGGATGCGCAATGAAGTTGACAGAGAAGTAACGGAAGTACCTTACGAAGTTGTTTCAGGTGATAATGGATCGGCTAGAGTTAAAATAACAGACCGTCTCTATTCACCACCAGAAATTTCTGCTATGGTTCTCCAGAAAATGAAAAAAACAGCTGAGGATTATCTTGGTCAGGAGGTTACAGAAGCTGTTATTACAGTACCAGCATATTTTAACGACGCGCAACGACAAGCAACAAAAGATGCAGGCGAAATAGCTGGATTGAAAGTTAGACGAATAATTAACGAACCTACAGCAGCTGCCTTGGCTTATGGCTTGGATAAAAAACATAAAGATCAAATTGTTGCTGTTTACGATTTAGGAGGCGGTACCTTTGATATTTCGATTTTGCAACTAGGAGAAGGTGTTTTCGAAGTTAAATCAACTAATGGCGATACTCACTTAGGTGGTGATGATTTTGATCAAAGATTGATTGATTATTTGGCCGAGGAATTTCAGAAACAAGAAGGTATTGATTTACGCAAAGACCCTATGGCATTGCAAAGACTAAAAGAAGCGGGTGAAAAAGCAAAAATTGAATTATCTTCATCAATGCAGACAGATGTAAATCTTCCGTTCATCACAGCAACACAGGATGGGCCAAAGCATTTGAACATTACATTAACTCGTTCCAAGTTCGAACAATTGGTAGATGATTTAATTCAGAGAACTGTTGGTCCATGCGAAAATGCTATGAAAGACGCTAACGTCTCTGCCTCGCAAATTGACGAAGTAATTTTAGTTGGTGGCTCTACACGTATCCCTAAAGTACAGGAATTAGTTAAAAAAATATTCGGCAAAGAACCTCATAAAGGTGTTAATCCAGATGAAGTAGTTGCTATTGGTGCAGCAATTCAAGGAGGTGTTCTTGCAGGAGATGTTAAAGATGTTCTTTTGCTTGATGTTACTCCACTTTCTCTCGGTATCGAGACTCTTGGCGGTGTAATGACCGTATTGATCCCGTCAAATACAACAATACCTACAAGAAAGAGTGAAGTATTTTCTACAGCGGCTGATAATCAACCTTCTGTAGAAATTCATATTCTTCAAGGAGAACGTCCGATGGCTGCTGATAACAGGACACTTGGCCGTTTCCATTTGGATGGACTTCCGCCAGCACCGCGCGGTATTCCACAAATAGAAGTTACCTTTGATATAGATGCGAATGGTATTTTACATGTATCCGCTAAAGATAAAGCCACAAATAAAGAACAAAGTATTCGTATTACTTCTTCAAGTGGGTTAAGTAAAGAAGAAGTTGAAAAAATGAAACAAACAGCACAGGAACATGCTGCTGAAGATAAGAAACGTAAGGAAGCTGCAGAAGTACGAAACCAGGCAGATAGTTTGGTATTCCAAACTAAGAAGCAGATTGAGGAAATGAAGGACAAGATTACAAATGACCAAAAAAGCCGCTTGGAAAGCGAAATTACAAAGGTTGAAGACGCTTTGAAAACTAACGATACTGATAAAATAAAATCCGCTACTGAAGGATTAAATAAAGTTTGGAATGAAATTGCTCAACAGTTGTACCAACAACAGGGCCCAACCGGACAGCAGGCAGGTGGACCGCAAGCTGAACAACAACAGCAAGCTAAACAGGAACAAAAGAAGGATGACCGCGAAGTTCAGGATGCTTCTTATGAAGTTGTTGACGATAAATAATTTGCGATGAAAAATAATCGGCATCGCAAAATC
>LVBU01000235.1 GCA_001603185.1 Thermotogales bacterium Thermo_02
GACTTAGAGGACTGGCACTTGATCAGGCAAATTCGCCGGTTGTTATTCTTGAAGTCGAAAAGACAAACAAGGGGTTCGGAATCTGGATAGGCCCCTTTGAAGCAGAATCCCTTGCGCTTGCAGTCAGTGGAAAGGAATTTCCGCGGCCATTGACTTACGATCTCTTCACAAAGACTATTTCGCGGCTTGGCGCTTCCTTTGAAAAGGCTGTAATAGGTGACGTTAAAGACAACGTCTACTTTGCCAATCTTCACCTTAGAGATGCGTCAGGCTCAATACACATAATCGATGCCAGACCGTCGGACTGCCTTGTTCTTGCCGTGAAAGTAGGTTTCCCGATATTCGTTGAAGAGAAGGTCTTTGTCGAAAGCTCTATTGATCTCGATGATCTGCAGCCCGAGATGCTGAATAGCGACCATGAAGAAGAGGGCGACGGGTTCAGAAAGTTTGTAGAGAACCTCGATATAGAGGAACTCAAGAAGTATTTCAAAGACAGGGACATAGACAATGAAGCTGAATGAGTTTGCAAAACTCTTTGATAAAGAACTTAGAAAACACCTGAGCGGCATCGAAATCTACGAGCCCCTTAAGGAATCTGTCTCTTATACTCCCCTCCTGGGTGGAAAGAGACTGAGACCTTATCTTCTATATGAACTCGCCCAAAACACCCTTTTTGGAAGTGAAAGGGCTTTGTTGACCGGGATAGCTGTGGAACTCTTTCATAGCGGCAGTCTTATACACGACGACCTGCCGTCTATAGACAACGACGATCTTCGCCGTGGAAAGCCCTCCTGCCATATCAAATTTGGGGAAGGACGCGCGATTCTTGCGGGCGATTTTCTGATGCTTTATCCTGCACGTCTTCTGTCTTCAATAGAGCTTCCCTGTATCTCCAAGCAGAAGCTTCTGGAAATGTGGAGCATTTCAGCCTTAAGGGTCGTCCAGGGAGAGTATGCCGATGTCACCCCGTCGGAAAGCACCGAGGAATTTCTGGACTTCATTTATGATAACAAGACATCCGCGCTGTTTGGTTTTTGCTTTGCTGCGCCTTATATACTCGATACAGATAGTTCCCGTGAAAATATGTACGAATTGGGAATGGAATTTGGAAGAATCTTCCAGATGCTTGATGACATAAAAGACGCGACCTCTACTATGGAGGAGCTTGGAAAGACACCCGGAAAGGACCTGAAGCAGCACAAGCTTTCAATTCTGTCATTTCTGTCTATCGAAGAGGCGCTTGTAGTTGCGAAAAGGCGTTTCGAGGATCTTACAGATAGAATTGCCGTTCACGAATCACTGGTCCACGAATTACAGGGGATGTACGAAATACTTATCAGAAGATAGGGCGCTAGAGAAAAAGTCTCCCGTTTATGGCCTTGCGAAAGTGAGCGGTGTCCCTGAATCTTCTAGTAGCGACCAGCGCCATAGACTTTTCTATAATAGCTTTCGGCTTTCTACTTATCATGCTGAGTTCGAGAGGTATTCCCCTAACTCTATCCGTTGCCGGAATGGGGTCGATCCCACTAAGAAGAAAGTACAGGATTCCTCCAACAGAGTATATGTCCCATGAAAGCTCGGGCGTGGAAGATGCAAAAAACTTCTCGGGACAGGCGTAACTCATGGATACTACCTTTGAGGCCTCGTAAGAGTAGAAAGTATCCTTAAGGCAGGCGGCGCCAAAGTCCATGACCTTGATCTTTCCATCATCGGTCAGCATTACGTTCGTCGGTTTGAGGTCTCCGTGAATATATCCGCTCTCATGAATTGAAGCAACCCCTTTAAGAATATCGTCGATTATCTCGAAGGACCTCTTCTGATCAAGCCGTCCGTTGTGTTTGCCATAGTCTTTCAAATTCATGCCGCTTATGAATTCCATAACATAGTAAGCGGTATTGTTCTCTGTGAAGAAGTCGAGAACCTTAACGACGTGAATGTCGGAAATCGTAGATATGATCCGAAATTCCTCGGAAAAGGACGAAAGCTTGTCGTAATAAGCTTCTCGTAGATCGGCAGAGCCCGGTATAACCTCAAGAGCATCTCCCCTCTCCGAACCTCGCGGAAAGAACTCCTTTATGGCAGCAAACTCTCCCCTGTGGAGATCCATACACTTGTATGTGAGTCCGAAACCACCTTTTCCAAGCGGCTCGACAACTCTGTAACGTTTCTTCAAAATTGTGGATTCTTTGAGGTAGTATTCTATGACTATCACCTCTCATTATGAATCATAGCATTTTACCCTGACTTTTGGAGTTGATTTCCATGATTGTAGATTTCCACTGCCATTCCGATCATTCCGATGGCACAGATTCAGTAGAAACCTTGGTCAAAAAAGCCAAGGATTTTGGAGTGAAAATTCTATCCGTGACTGATCACGATACCGTCTCGGCTCAGAAAGAAGTCCGGACTCTAGCGGTTTCTCAAGGCATGGGTTACATATACGGTGTAGAGATTAGCTGCACATTCCACGAGACGCTCGATATACTTGGATACGGTTATGATGATGATACCTCACTTGAAGATATGCTTTCAAAGGTTAGAGAGCTCAGAAACAAGAGAAACTACCTCATACTTAGGAAGCTCGAAGGCCTCGGAATACACATAAGCGAGAACGAACTCTATGAAACCTTTCCGGGCGAAAGCCTTGGCAGGCCACATATAGCGAGCATTCTAGTCAGCAGGGGCAAAGCGATGTCGGTGCAGGAAGCCTTCAATATCTATATCGGTAAGAACGGCAGCGCCTTCGTTGAAAAAGAGAAGCTTGGAATAAGGAGCGCTGTAGATCTTATTCTTTCAAGCAATGGATTACCTGTACTGGCACACCCCCTGTCATTGAAACTCGAAGCCGATGAACTTGAGAAGATGCTTCTGAAACTCAAATCCTATGGCTTGAAGGGAATGGAGGTCTTCTACAAAGAGTATAGCGATGAGGTGAGAGACTTACTCCTGAGGCTATCAGTTAAACACGGGCTGATTGCCACAGGGGGAAGTGACTATCACGGTGAGCACAAAAAACATCTGGAACCGGGTGTTGAGATTCCTGACGATTGTGTGGAAAGGTTTCTGGAGTCTCTCAACCGCCGACTATAGCTCTCAAGATAATGACACTCGAATCTTCGTCCAGTAGCTCCATAAGGCGTGAAATCCTGCCATCTCTTACGACTATGTAGTCGTCTGCCTTCAAATCCAGTCGATCCAGAAGCTCGCCGACAGTCATTTCGCTCTCGATGGAAATGTGCTTCCCGTTAAACTCGATATTCATCGTATTAATCGGCGGAGACCCCCTGCTTTAGCTGTGGGGAGGAAGCCGCCTGC
>LVBU01000236.1 GCA_001603185.1 Thermotogales bacterium Thermo_02
TTGTCAAACCGATTCTTGATATCCCGGATAACGGTCATTTAGTTTTTACAAAGAAGACTAAGGTTGGAGGATAAATGCCAGGGCGTCTGCCGCAACATCACCAATTCCGCCGCCTTTGATTTTCATGGTGACAACAAAGCGAACAGTTTTACCGTAGAGTTCTGGCACTGTCCAATATCCCAGTGATACCCATTTTCCGCCTTCCCAATTACCTTGCTGGGTAATGGGCGGTGTTCCGGATTCTTCCCGGTCAAAATCAAAGCCGTTGCCAGTGAGGCTGTAACTAACCTCAGGGTTGCCTTTGATTTCTGGAATCCAGGCGAGCACTTCATACCTGCCGACAGGGACAGGGTCGGGCAGTTCCCAGATGACCGTTTCGTCGGCCGGTGGGTTAATTAAGTCCATGAAGTTGTTTCCCCAGGCGGTTTTGTTGTCTATGGCAATCCAATCTCGTTTGTTCCCGATTTTTGCCGAGTTATCATCAATCACCACCCGATACGCACCCTGGGGAAGCGCATCGATTAACTGGCGTGTTGAAGCGGGTAATTTGACGATTAATACCCGTTCAACAGCAACCACGGAATATTCATCACGGTTTTGCCAGGATGATGCCACTGACAGCAACCCTGAATTGTTTACATCATACACACCGATGCTGCGCCAGACGTCAGATTTTTGAGGAGGATTGCCTTGTAACAGTTGGTAATTGACTTGGGTTGAACCGACCAAAGGATAAAGCTGTGTTTCTCCAATGCGAACCTGAAAATCAAGCAAGCCACCGGAACTATACAATGTATCCAGCACATATACTTCGTAAAGTCCCGTGTCCAGTGGAACATCCATGTTCCACATAATGGAAGCGCTTGAATATGTGGCATAAAATGGATGGGTGAACTCAATAGCCACACCATTTGCCCGCATATCTTCTACGATTTGCGAGGATGGATACCAGGTTTGATCAGTGAAGTCTGGTGCTGCAACAGCGTTGCCCGGCACACTCAGGACGATTGCAGTGCTTCTGACGCCAGGAATGGGTGGTTGCAATTCGTCCAGATCATAAACCAGGTTCGCAGATGGGGGTAGACTTGTTGCAGTTGGCAGCGGGGTTTCAGTGGGTGTTGAAGTAATGGTTGCTGTGCGAGTGGGTAGAGGAGTGCGTGTAGGCGGTCGAGGTGATGGTGTGTAGGTGCCTATTGCCATTTGTGTTAAAACGGGCAATCGAAGCCAGAGAACGAGCAAGAAAATCAAACCAATAAATACTACCAGAACGGTCAGAAAAATTCTAACACCAAGCGGATATTCGCCATCGGTGGATTTGTTTTGCCCTGTGAGCTGATTGGTTTTATTGATTGGGTTCTCGGTCATTGCCAGTGGTTGTCCGTTATGATTGGTGTTATTTAATCAATTTTGGATGATACCATAAATTGATCGATCTTTTCAGCTAATTGAGATAAGACATCGCCGGCTTTTCCCTGAAGAAAAAAGTCTGTAACCGTATGTGTGTATTCAGATGGATTTGGATTGATTTCGATAATAATGCCTCCGAGCCGTTTGGCTTCAAGAGGAATGGCCGCTGCCGGGTAGACCTCTCCGGTGGTACCGA
>LVBU01000237.1 GCA_001603185.1 Thermotogales bacterium Thermo_02
GCTCTATAGAGAGGCCTTCACCTATTATCGTTTCGGATATGCGGCGGCAATGGCCTTCATTCTATTTATATTTGTAATATCTATTACTGCATTCCAGGTGAAGTCCATAGAGAGAAGGGTTCATTATGAGTAAACGCAGGCTCCCGAGGGCTGTCAAATACGTAATTCTGATTGCCGGTGCAGTAGTTATGGTCTTCCCGTTTTTCTGGTCGCTGATGACTTCCTTCAAAGGGTTGAGGGAGATTCTCCTCAATCCCTTCTCTCTAGTTCCCAAGGAGTTCACGTTAAGAAACTACATTAGTGTCTTCCAGAAGGTTCCCTTTGCAAGGTATCTCATAAACAGCACTATCGTAGCCATTATTACGACGTTTCTGCAGCTAACCACCGCATCGCTAGCCGCTTTCGCCTTCGCGAGAATGACTTTCAGGGGAAGGAACCTTCTCTTCTATACATTTCTTGCAACTATGATGGTTCCTCAACAGGTAGTCATGATTCCACAGTATCTAGTCGTTATGAGCCTGAATCTTGAGAACTCATATGCCGGGCTCATACTGCCAAATGCCGCGACGGCCATATCGATATTCTTTCTGAGGCAGTTCTTTCTCACCATACCAAGAGATCTGGAAGATGCCGCTACTATAGATGGGTGCGGATCTCTTAGAATACTTACAAAAGTCTTTCTACCCCTTACAAGACCTGCACTTTCTACTATCGCAGTCTTTTCATTCATGTGGTCATGGAACAATTACTTCTGGCCACTTCTGATAATCAGTGAACCGGAAATGAGAACGGTGCAGCTGGGTCTTGCGATGTTCAAATCCGAAGGGGGAATTCAATGGGGAGAGTTCATGGCAGCAACGGTTGTTGCGACTCTACCGATAATGATAGCGTATTTTCTAGCTCAAAAGCAGTTCGTTAAAGGCATAACGCTCACCGGACTGAAAGGTTGATTGAGGTTAATCAAAGGAGGTTACGCATGAAGAAGATTGTCACCATTTTTCTCCTGTCACTACTGGGCTTAACCATTTTCGGAAGGATTACCCTGACGTTCTGGCATTCGATGTCAGACTATCAGAAACCGATTATCGACAAACTCGTTGCTGACTTCAACAAGTCCCAGAAAGATGTTACAGTGAGAGCGATCTTTCAGGGCTCTTACGACGAGACCGTTACCAAGCTCAAGGCCGCGCTCCTTACCGGCAAAGGTCCAGACATAGCAATGGTGAACATCGAGCACCTTCAGATTTTTACAAAGGACGGCTCATTGCAGGACCTTACGGCTCTTCTTGCCTCAGACCCAGGCATCTCTCCGGAGGACTTTGTGGATTCGTTCTGGACGACTATCCTGCGCGGCGACAGGCCATACGCTCTACCCTTCAATATTAGCGCCCTTATGCTTTTCTACAATAAAGACCATTTCAGGGCTGCCGGGCTCGATCCCGACAAACCGCCGACCACCTGGGAAGAGCTGGAGGAGTACGCAAGAAAGCTGACTGTAAGAAAGGCCTCCGATTCGCGTCCGTCACAGTATGGGCTTCTCTGGGGAGTCGATACTATGTTCTATCAGTTCGAACCTCTTGTCTGGCAGAATGGAGGCGATATCTTCAACGAGGACATGACCGAGTGCATAATAAACTCTCCAGAAGGTATAGAAGCTCTCAAGAGATGGCAGAGCTGGTTTGATCAGGGTCTATCACCAAGAGACCTTACTACGGATGAAGGAATTCAATCCTTCACAATGGGAAGGATATCTATGGGCCCCATGACTAGCGGAGGCATAAGATACGCTCTGGAGAACATTCCGTGGAATCTCGGCGTCGCCTCCTTACCCCAGAACAAAGAGAGAATGACCACACTCGGTGGCGGTTCGCTGGCGATCATGTCCGGGCTTTCCGACGAGAAGCTGAAGGCGGCCTGGAGCTTCCTCAAGTGGATGGTATCGGAGAAGAGTACACTCTTCTGGTACGAAGGAACGGGTTATATGCCTGTCAAGAAATCGGCTATGAACTCACTTGAGATCCAGCTCATATGGCAACGCTTCCCACAGCTCAAAGCCCCGATCGATTCTATTGAATTCGCAAGACCAAGACCGGTTCACACTAACATTATTGAGATAAGAAACATACTCTACAACGCGGTTGAACAGGTGAGAAAGGGAGTAACCGAACCGGAAGCGGCTTTCGATGAGGCAGTCGAGAAGGTCAATATCCTTCTGAAGTGAGGTGGGAGAGATGAAGAGGATTCTGATAGTAACTGTTTTTCTGTTCTTTGCCCTGGCGGTACTGGGAGCGGGGAAGATCGTAGAAATACGCGTGGAGGGGGCTCAGAAGACCCAGTCTTCAGTTGTAGCCAACCTCTCTGGCATAAAGATCGGCGATGAGTACGATATACAGAAGATCTACCTTGCCAAGCGCACATTGCAGGAGTCCGGGCTCTTTTCCGATGTGTATATGCAGATACGTGAGGTAGAGGGCGGATATAGACTCATAATTACCGTCGAGGAAGAGAATACAATCTATCCGTTCTTCGGTTCCTATCTGGCTTTGGGAGTTGGCGATCGAAACCTTCTCGGTTCGGGAGTCAACCTTTATGGTGGAATTCGCTTTGTCAGACTCTCCAACAAGAAGATTTTGGGATTTTTGCCCGTACCACAGCTCTTCTGGGGAGGATTTACTCTGGGGGCAAGATACCCGAAGGCCTTTGGCACCGGAGTAGATCTAAATTCCGAAGTGACGCTTTTCAAAGAAGTTCCCTGGCAAACGGATATTCTTTTGACACTTAACAGGTTTAGGCTGGGGGGGAGTCATTCGATCGGCGATTATGGTGTAGGCCTTTCATACACTTACGAGAACGCCACCTTCGATGCGTCGCCAGCGAACGACTACGGTGTTTCGATACTGACAGCCGGCCTTTCCTTCGGAGACCCTGTGAACTACAGACAGGAGAGAGCCAATCTATTCGGTCAGACGGCGTTGAATTACGGATTCGGTAAGGGCTATAGTTACCTGCAGCAAACTGCTCAGATAAACTTCTGGTACAGGATAATCGGCAGAATATATGCCTCGAGCACGACTAGGGTGGGAATCACATACTCTGGATTTGCGCCTGTGACGAAGCAGTTTTATCTTGGTGGAAGTCAGGACCTTAAGGGCTGGAACTCCTACTCATTCAATCCCAGACACTTCGTGTTCCAGGCGATTGAGGCCGGCGTGCCTCTTACAGAGGGCTTTGGAATCGCTCCCTCCGATGAGCTCAGCACCTATATTCCAAAACTATATGTCATGGGTGTTGCAGGCTTTGAAAAGACATTTGGTCTGGCGATCGGTATTGGTCTGGAATGGAGAACGCCTCTTGGTATTGCGATCGAGCCACAGCTTTTCTTTGGAGGCGATGGCTTTAAGTTCTACTTTGAATTGAGATAGAGGATAACTATACAATTAAAAAGGGCGCGACAGCGCCCTTTTTTGGTTCTTTCAACCTCTGATAACTGCGTTCAATCCGGTTTCTTTGCAGAGTATCCCGGCGAACTCATTAAGAATATCTATAGAATAAGGTGCGACGGGATTTCCTTCGACTCTCCGGTACTGCTGGATCGCGACTCTCGATGCACCCTTGCAGAGTATGGCCAGTCTTTCGAAATCTCTTTGCGCGACATACGGGGGGTACATAGTAACTCTTATTTCGTGTTCCTTGAAAGACTTCACGAGCTCCAGGCTCTCTTCTATGGAATCCATAGAGACTCTGGAAAATAGGGAGTAATCAACTGCCTTCAAATCCATCGCCACAAAGTCAATACGCTCGAGAAAACGACCGAGGATCTGAGAATTCCAGCCGTTTGTATCTAGCTTTACGGATTTCTCGGGAAACAGCTCTTTTAACCTGAGTATGAATGGAATCAGCTCAGCCTCTCTCAGAGTCGGTTCGCCTCCGGTAATAACTACACCGTCTAGCTGTGCCTTTCTCTTCGCGAGATACTCAAAGACCTCTTCTTCAGAAACCCTTTCATCTGTCGAAACTTTTAGCCCGGGATTATGACAGTATGCGCAATCGAAATTACAGTTTGAGGTAAATAGTGTCAGCGCTATCTTCCCTGGATAATCCACCAGGCTGATTCTCTCCAAACCTGCGAAATTCATCTACTCGTTCTCTCCCGATCTGGTAAACTCTTCTCTTTCTGAATTCCTCCTGTTTTCCTACATTCCAGTTCTGGACGGGCCTGTAGTATCCGGTTATTCTCGAGTACACCTCTGTGGGATTGCCACACTGAGGGCAGTTGTACTGCTCTCCTCTTATATAACCGTGATTCTGGCAGACCGAATAGGTAGGAGATATTGTGAAGTAAGGAATCCTGTAAATACTTGCGATCTTCTTCACGAGTTCTCTTGTCGTCTTCCAGTCAGAGACCTTCTCGCCGAGAAAGGCGTGGAAGACCGTCCCGCCAGTATACTTCTGCTGTAACGTCTCCTGAATATCGAGTGCGGAGAAGATATCGCTGGTAAAGTCAACAGGCAGGTGAGAAGAGTTTGTGTAGTAAGGGTTGTCTCTGCCAGCCGTTATAATCTGGGGAAACTTGTTCTTGTCTATCTTTGCAAGTCTGTATGAAGTCGATTCGGCCGGTGTTGCTTCGAGATTATAGAGATGTCCGGTCGCCTCCTGGAAAGAGACCATCTTGCTCCTCATAAAATCAAGAACTCTCAGGGAGAACTGGTATCCTTCGTTATCGACGATGCTTCTTCCAATCCAGCGAGCGTTAAGGCAGGCCTCGTTCATTCCGATGAGTCCGATCGTGGAGAAGTGATTGTCGAAGTTCTTCAAATACCTTCTCGTATAGGGATACAGACCTTCGCTGTTAAGCTTTTCCACAACGGCGCGCTTTGTCTCGAGGCTTCTGCTTGAGAGTTCCATCATGAGCGAAAGTCTTTCGAAGAAATCCTGCTCATTTTTGCTTAAGTAGGCAATCCGCGGTAGATTTATGGTAACGACGCCGATCGAGCCCGTGAACTCATCTGAACCGAAGAGTCCACCTCCTCGCCTCTTGAGTTCCCGCTTGTCCAGTTGAAGTCTGCAGCACATACTCCTCACGTCTTCGGGATTGAGATCTGAGTTTATGAAGTTCTGAAAGTACGGCGTGCCATACTTACTGGTTATCTCGAAGAGAAGCTTTGCGTTCTCATTTTCCCAATTGAAGTCTTTCGTTATGTTGTAAGTTGGTATAGGATACTGAAAGCCCCGACCGTTGGCATCCCCCTCGTCCAGAATCTCGAGAAAGGCTATGTTTATCATGTCTATCTCTCTTTGACAGTCTCCGTAAGTGAAACCAACTTCTCTTCCCCCGACTATTGCCGGCTGGTCCTTAAGTCTCTCCGGAACGGTCCAGTCAAGAGTGATGTTTGTGAAGGGAGCCTGAGTACCCCATCTAGAAGGAGTGTTCACGCCGAACACGAAAGACTGTATGTTCTGCTTAACTTCCTTCAGAGAGAGGCCGTCGATCTTGACGAATGGTGCAAGATAAGTGTCGAACGACGAAAATGCCTGTGCTCCAGCCCACTCGTTCTGGAGTATTCCGAGAAAGTTAACCATCTGGTTTACAAGTGTCGATAGATGCTTCGCCGGGGAGGAGGAGACCTTTCCTCTTACACCGCCCAGTCCCTCTTCTATAAGCTGCTTTAGACTCCAGCCGGCACAGTAGCCCGAAAGCATCGATAAGTCATGGATATGCAAATCACCCTCTCTGTGAGCGTTGCCTATTTGAGAGTCGTAAACCTCTCTGAGCCAGTAATTAGCCGTCACCGTTCCGCTGTTGTGGAGTATCAAACCGCCTATCGAATAAGTGACCGTTGAGTTCTCTCTGACTCTCCAGTCGAGCATGTTCAAATAGCTGTTCACTGTCTGGGAAAAATCCAGCATGGAGGAGTTCAACTCTCTGAGTTTCTCTCTGTGCTTTCGATATAGTATGTATGACTTTGCTACTCCGGCAAAACCAAGACTCTCAAGAGTGTTTTCCACAGAATCCTGGATATCTTCGATGTCTACGAGATTATCGCTTGCTTTCGACTGGAAGTCAGCCACTACGCGCAACGCCAGTCTTTCGAGAATGTCTTCGTTACAGTGTGTTTCGGTCGCATCGAAGGCCTTCTTCATTGCATTGATAATCTTGCTCAGGTCGAATTCAACAATAGCTCCGTTTCTTTTTCTGACTTTTAGCATCGTCATACCTCCATGCATTAGCTCAATAGTTAGTGGACAACAAGCATTATACCACAATATATAGTAATAACGAAGAAGAAGAGCGGTCGATTTGGGCGGTCAGGAACGTTTATTGCCGATTAAGATTCTACCAGATCGATATACGACAAGTGTTGATGAAGGAAAGTGTAGGCGAATTTCTTTGGAAGCTTTGAAGTGCTTCTGCTAGAGAGATTCCAGCCAGTCTGCTTGTTCCCTTACGAATCTCTTTACATTTTCTTTACCTATACGCTCGCACATTTGGAGGAAGGCTTGAGCGGTCGCTATGGAATCTCCAAGTGCTCTGTGGCGCGATTGGACAAGTATTCCAAGTCTAGCCAGGAGTATATCGAGGTTGTTTCTTCCATATCTGAAGATGTGGCGTGACATTTCGACAGTGTCTATATAGGCATTAGTCAGTCTTCCCAGTCCGCACTTCAAACCGAAGTGATTGAGAAACGAGAGATCGAAGGGTGCGTTATGAATTACTAGAATAGTGTTCTCCACAAAAGAAAAGAAGTCCGGGAGCACCTCGTTCACAGGCGGATAGCCCTTTACCGTAAGGTTACTTATGCCGGTGAGAGCGGTTATCGTTATCGGAATTATGCAGCCGGGATCGATAAGGCTTTCGAAAATCGAATCGTGATTTAACCTCCAGTCTCTTATCCTCACTCCCGCTATTTCGATCAACCGGGCTCCCCGCTCCACTGATAGGCCAGTGGTTTCAACGTCCAGAACTACGAAGTCCACTTGTTCAACTCCTTTCTTCTTGGGAGATCTCGCCTACTCAATTCTACATCGATTCTTTTAGTTTGCTGGTCTTCCAAAGATATCTGATCCGGTGATCTCGTTCAGTACTGAATCGCGATGATAGAGTATAATTTTAGAGAGGTGAATCTTATGGATGATAAAGTAAATCATACAGAAGAAGAGATAAGAG
>LVBU01000238.1 GCA_001603185.1 Thermotogales bacterium Thermo_02
TTTATTCTCTTTTGCTGTCAAAGTTGAGAATGAGCTCCTTCTCAGCGCGCGCGCGGCTCTTACCAACAACCTACGGCGCGCAACCTACCACGGTTCTTACAGCCCACAAAGCGGAACTTGCACGACGATGAGATATGTTTCTATACCTTATTTAGCAAAAGTATTTTCCGGCCATTTCCCGTCCCAATCATACCCGGCAGCTGAAACACTTGTAACCGCTGTCGAATAGGTCCCTGAGGGTGCATTGGTGAGTGTGAACTTTGCAGCACCTGCCGTGTCTGTTGTGATTGTCCCGGTGAAATACGGAGAGGTGCCTCCATTAAGATAAACTGCAATCGAAACACTTGCGCTGGCTACAACTGGACTCAATTGAACGGAGATGTACATGTGTCTCAGGTTTTTACTAAGCGAATAATCGATGCTTGACACTGTAACCGCATTGCCGGGTTCTGGATCCGGGTCCGGTTCTGGAGGAGTTACTCCGGCTGCACTTTGAACTGCTAGATCGGCTCTTACCAAACCGTATCCCTGATGCTCCGGCTTCATACCGAGATCTTCTGCGGTGCTCTGAAGAATAGACCTCACCTGAATATTACTGAGTTCGGAGTTTGCCGCAAGAACTAGAGCTGCAACACCCGCCACGTGAGGTGCAGCCATCGATGTTCCGCTGTAATACGAGTAATTATTGCCCGGAGTAGTGCTTAGTATTCCGACACCTGGAGCTATAAGCTCGACAGCCGGGCCAGTACTGGAGAAAGTCGCTCTCGAATCGTTCGAATCAGAAGCTGCCACGGCAATGACTGAAGCGTACCCACCCGGATATTCTACGGTGTCTCTATTTCCCGGTCGATTACCGCTGTTCCCGGCCGCAGCGACAATGATTATACCCGCATCGTAAGCCTTGTTACAGGCATCCTCAAGAGACTGCGAATAACTGGAAGTACCCAGACTCATATTGATAATATCCATGTTATTTGCGATGGCCCAGTCGATTCCCCCGATAATCCAGTCAAGGCTTCCACTTCCGGTGGAGCTGAGGACCTTAACAGCATAGAGCGATGCAGACGGTGCTACTCCATAGACTCCCGCGTTGTTCGAGTAGATTGCCGCGACAGTTCCAGATACGTGGGTTCCATGTCCGTTGTCATCAAAGTAATCGCCAATTCCTGTGAAATCCTTGCCTCCGGCTACCCTACCAGCAAGGTCGGAATGGCTCTGATCAATTCCCGTATCGAGTATGGCTACTTTCACTCCAGTCCCTGTAGATGTATTCCAGGTAGGGAACACAAATGACTCCGCTCCAAAAATTCTTTCCATACCCCATAAGTAACTTTCCTCAAGGGCATGAAGCTCAATGTTTGGTTCGATATAGACTACGTGCGGATTCCTGAGCAGACCGTCAATAGCCTCAACAGGAATTCTTACAGAGAGTGCTTTAATAAAATCGAATTCAGCAGAAACCTCGCCACCGAAGGCCTTTACTAGAGCCTTATCAGGTAAGCCACTGAAGCCGATAATGGCTTTCACATGACCGTCCACGGCCTGTGACGACCAGTCAGTGGAATCTGAACCTGGTACGTAGACATTCTGCACACAACCGGAAATCATGAATATCACGACTAATGCAGTAAAAACAAGAATAGAAGCAAAACTCCTCTTCATACAGCCACCCCCTATGATTGTTCAGCCATAGTATATAACTAATAGTTGTCCATAAGTATTGAATGTTCCAAGTAGATAGTATGTATTATCTGGTTCAGGTTGCTTAACGATAACTGCAAGATAAGAAGTGATCTTCATAGATGTACGCCTGAAAGACCTATGCTTTGCAAAAACGCCGGCTGAGTCACTTGGCTTCCACAGAAGAAACTGCAAACATTCTTTCTGGCTTATATAAGATTGCTGATCGCTTATGTTTTCGCTCACAACACGAATCAAAACCTGCTAGCATTCTTCACAAAGCATTTATTCGCACCATTCTGGACGGCGCAATCTGTTGAGCCAAAGAAGTGAGAATCGTTAATGCGCCTTATTGTAGCAAAGGATCATCCAGATAACTGCTTGCATATTCTAACCGTAATTAGATACGCAGCATTGCTGAAAACCAAAATAATCAGCAATTCAGTCTCAAATAGACACTAAACCAGACAACTTCTACTTTTTCTGATAAGTCAGCGCCCTGTAAGCATGTACGAGACCATGTCCGAGCTTCGAATCAAATCCCTTTTTCACAAGAGGCTCGGCCGTTTGAGCAAGAATATTCTTGACTTGTGACACACTTATTCCCGGATTCTGAGCATAGAGTAGTGCTGCAACCCCGGAGACTTTTGGAGCTGCCATACTTGTTCCTATTGTCCATACCCATCCTGCTCCCGGTGCCCAGGCATTCAGCGGAGAGTAGGCACTGAGACAATAGCTAAAGGGTGGATTTGAGATATCACCTCCAGGCGCAACAACAAGCGTTTCTGAAGCTCCATAATTGCTATAAAACGCGAGCGAATCATCTGGACCGGTGGCATTCACCGATAAGGCTGCAGGAGTACCTGATGGCACACTGAAAGCAGGCCTTACCTTGGATAGATCAACACCGCCATTTCCCGATGAAGATACTACCAGTACCCCTTTCTGTCTTGCATACTGGGTTGCCCGAAGATAAGCCACGTATGCAGCAGCTCCTCCCGGTTCATTCATATATAGCCAGCCACCAAGACTAAGGTTCATTACATCAACGCCATCTTCTGCAGCCTGTACTATTCCATTGATAATCCATGATTGGTATCCAATGCCAGTGGCCCTATAAGATCCTGGCCCTTGAGGAATCAGAACTGCTATCATAACTTTATAGTTTGCTATTCCGGCTTCGGGTGCAACACCTATTATCCTTCCACTCTCGATTGATGCCGCGATTGTGCCTGCCACATGTGTACCGTGGCCTTCGTAGTCCTGGGCGCCTCCTCCATCCCACAGGATCCACCCTTCAGGCAGAGTAACGGTAATGTCTGTGAAGTTCTTCCCGTAGGCGTAGTTGGGTGCAATATCGGGGTGAGCCGCGTATACACCGGTGTCGAGTACTGCCACGACAGCTCCATCGCCCTTCTCGATATCCCAGGTGGCAGCATCACCACCAACACGCTTGATATCCCACTGGTAGGCTACATACAGGTCATTATCAGTGATTCCGTTCTCTGAAATGAGATCATCAATATCTGCTTCGACAAGTAGTCCACTCTCAGGAGATTCAAGGGTCACAAAAAGATCCGGTCCGACGAAAGATACTCCCGGTGTTTTCCCGGCCAGTCGCGCAAATTCCGGAGAATCTGAAGTGACAACTGTTACGCCTATCTCCGGAAAGCTCTCCTTTATAGTACCCCCGGCTTTCTCGATGCCTGCTTTCGTTCTTGAGGAAAGCTCACCGGAACTGTGTACTACGATGTAGCGTCCGTTCTCGGAGAACATTGCCTGCAGAGAAAAATCGTCATCCGCGAACTGCTGTCCCGCCTTTTCTAGATTTACACATGCAGAAAAGAGAACTGCGATCGCAAACAGCAGAACAATAAACCTGGCTCTAATGCTCATACTTTCACCTCCCATGTTTGGATACACAGATGATTACTGGAGCATTTCTTGCTTTCTAATATACGGTCGTTTGATTGTTATTCTATCAGCGTATTTGGCAAAAGTAAGTCAACCGAAACAACCTTAAGAGTTAAAGTATTACGTTTATTGCTTGTCCAATTAAGTATTGATGAATACTAGACGTGCAAATAGTAGTTCAG
>LVBU01000239.1 GCA_001603185.1 Thermotogales bacterium Thermo_02
TTCCAGAAAGATGTTCTAGAGCAAAGATAGCTGCTCCGTAAGCCCCCATGATGTCCGGTATCTCCGGTATAATAATACTCGTGTTCAGAGCCTGTTCCATAGCCCTTACAACTCCTTGATTCCTTGCGACTCCTCCGGTAAAGACTAATGGTTTTGGAGAGCCGAGTCTGCCGTACATTGACGCTATCCTTTTGACAATTGCCCTGAAAAGTCCGGCACAGATATCCTCGATTTTCTCACCACCACCAATCAATGAGACGACTTCTGATTCGGCGAATACAGTGCATACAGAGCTTATTGGCAGTTCTTTCGATGATCTCAAAGCCATTGAAGACATCTCGTCGGGCTGAAGTTCAAGAACCCTCGCCATAACTTCGAGAAACCTGCCGGTCCCAGCAGCGCATCTGTCGTTCATTGCGAAGTCCTCGACATTCTCAGCGGCACCCAATCTGATAACCTTGCTGTCCTGACCGCCGATATCAACTATACCTCTCGCCAGCGGGAACAATCTGGCTACTCCTTTGGCGTGACAGGATATCTCTGTTATCGTTTCGTCCGCAAAATCTACAAGATTTCTCCCATAACCGGTCGCGACTGTCAAAGCAATATCCGATTCGCCTGTGCCTGTCTTCTCAAGAAGCCCATTATAGATGCTTCTCGCCGTACGGGACGCGTTTATTCCAGTCCTCACAGTCTTCCATTGAACAATCCTTCCGGTCCCGTCTATGAGAACCGCGTTCGTTGTCGTCGAACCCGAGTCTATTCCGATCAACAGCATATCATCCCTTCCTTCATCTACTGGCTGTCCAGGCAAATCATTCTTTTCAATAAGCGCTCCCATTCTTGTCTTCAACTGCCCATGAGAGTTGAGAGGATAGTCTACTTCCATACGATAGACGCGGCTGTCATCGTCTTTTTCAACGAAATCGTAAAAATCACAGAACTTCGGAATCGCCAGCAGGACCCCGTCAAGCTCTTGGGGTAAGTCCATGCCTTTATCGACAAATCTTCCACAAGGAGAACGCCAGCTTAGCAACCTCCGAGAGATCGCTTTCAGAGAATCCTCTGATTCATCGGTTCTGGAAGAGAAAGGACGGCTTCCAGTACAGGTATCATTATAGGTGATGGTGCCTCCGACGCCTTCAACTACCTGGTCTATGTCCCCAATATCGATGATCCCTCCAGTGATACCAACTCTCTTACGCCTGCGTTCTCTTCCGTCTAAGGCACTGGCGGGTCTGTGTTTGAGACCATTGAGTGCATCCAGGTATAGTCTGGTCAGCTCTCTTCCGGAGATATTCTTTTCTAACAGTCGAACATGATCGACGAGTTCATTGAAGAGAATTATGCCCTTCTCGATATCTATCTTGACTTTTCTGTACTCAAGAAATCTTATAAGCCTTTCCAGTTCAAGCCTTAAAAAGTGGATGGCCTCTTCACTCTTTTTCCAGGGAAGGCGCATTATGAAGACGCTAGCCTTTGATTTGTCCTTCAATAGATCGCCCACTCTGCGCATCGCATCACAAGAATCGGCGAACAGAAGTATGTCATCTTCACCCAGTTCCAGACCTGTTTCGTAAACAGTTCTTGCATAGCCACAGAGATTGCAGCCGAGTTCATGACAGCCCGATGTACCAGAATCCAAGAGCCTCCTGAATTCGACTCCAGTTCCAAGAAGCACTTCCATAGGTATATAGCTACACGTGTAGTAAATCAACTGCTTTTCTCCATTATCTCTAGAAAGGCCTGAACTCGAGTTCTCAACTGACCGGCACCTTCGGAAGTGTGATCTACGCAATCACCTGTGAGCTCAAGAAAAGGTAATCCCTTTCCCTCGAAAAGTCTCTTCAGGTAGCTAACACCACCTGCCGATTGTCTGCATCCCCAGTGACTGAAATGGATAACGCCGTCGACCTCCAAATCATCTGCCAGTTCCAGACAGAGCTTTCCCCTGTCTGTTACGCTACCACATAGAGGATTGAAGACGAGTTTCTCAGCCAGACTCTCTAGGGGCCTTTCTGGATCAACCGGATATAGCCAGTCCCACATCATCTCATTACCGACTACAACGTTCGTCGTATCTTTTGAAAACAGTGAGAAAAGCTCATTGTCGTAATAGGGAGGTATATGCAACCATAGCACCTTCTTTCTCCCATCCGGAACCGTAACCAAACCCTCCTCAAGCCTCCTGGAGGCTTCATAAAGCCTTCTGTCGCCTGCGAGAGTATGCATTACGTAGAGAGAGTTCATGATCTCGAAGAGCTCCTGCGGTAGAAAGCGATTCTTCATATGTTTTCTGGCATTTTGAAGACTCTCCACCGTATTTCTTTCGATCTGAAGTACTTCTGATAGGTCATTCATCGGATAGCGCCTACCCGTTATCTCTTCAATTGCCTTTACCGTCTCTTCCAGTTGTGAAAGAACATAGCTCACAGAACTCCTGAGATGGCCCCTCGGAACATCTATGAAAAGAAAGGGAGTCTTATACTCAGTCGCGATCCTTTTGAATGTTGGCAGGTTGCCGTCACAGAGAATAGAAGTTGTCATCACAAAGGCGGGGGCAGGCAACAGTTGCTTCATAGATACTCCAAGAGAGGCCCTGTGAAAAGTACATAGTGAATCAGGCACTCCCTGGCCGGCAGCCTCCATGAGAGCTATCCCTTCAATATGCATGGAAGAAAGCATACCGGAGACTCCCTCGGCGGAAACTGGATTCAGCTTCAACGGTATCAACAGTTCCGACGGCGCCAGAAGATTCACCCATACCGTACTCTTTCCCTTCAAAGAAAAGTAGACTTCCTCAAGGGAGAGCTGGTTGATGATCCTTAGAAACTCCGGCTTATCTCTATCGGCAAGGTATTTGCGCCTGAAATTCTCCATGCCCAGGCCAAGTTTCAACCATCTTCTGAATTTGCTTCTGTCGTCCATATACCGTTTCAGGAAACTGCCGAATTTCACACTCTTTCTAGACATTCAAACTCCGCTTCATTTGAAGTATCAGTATATCCAAACCTCTTGTCTTATCAGACGAACTTGACTAACAACTGGACATCAAGAGTACAGACTATTAGTGTCCAAACGCTATTATAACTTCTCTGCGACTCTTATCATTGAACGGCAGGTGTTTGTTCATGAACATATCACTTGTGGAAAGTCTCAAACACCGAATAAGAATGGATGGAAAACCAATATGTAACTGCCAGAGAGAACACGAGTTTTGCTCAGACATCTTGCATTCTATGTATCGGGAAGTGCTTTACGGAAGTGGAACCCATAAATGGCCAGCTCAACTGATAGGGGAAAAAGCCGTGGCCGCCTTAACAGAGTCCACAAAAGCAGTTTCCAGTAGTAACTTCTCCCTCTCTCCTTTATACCCAAAACCCAGATCGATCTGAAGAAGGCCTTAAGATTTTCGGAGGCTGGACGTACGCGTCTTGAGAGGACAGGTCTGTACGATTTCAGAAAGGTCTTGACTCTTTTGTAATATGACCTGTCAGAGTATATGCTGTTCAGTATCTTGTGATAGCCCTCTACAAGATTCCCAAACCCCATTTTAGGTACAAAATTGGTCAGACTACCCGTATTATTGCCGGAGAAGTCTGACACAATCCGGTTCTCGCTTTTAAGTCTCTTGAAGAGCCTCGTACCAGTCGGTGCAGTTAGAAGACCGACCATTGCCGTGACAATACCACTCTCCTGTATAAAACCGATGAGGTCTTCGAAAACTGAGGGTAGATCGCTATCAAAACCGACAATAAACCCCCCCTGCACCTGCATTCCTGATTTCTGAATCTTCTTCACGGAGTCAAGCATGTCACGATTTCTATTTTGGAACTTCCCGCACTCTGCCAGACTATCCTCACTCGTTGTCTCAATCCCGACAAACACAGTACTGAAATTGGCTTCCGCCATCAGTTTCATCAGTTCTTCATCGTCAGAGAGATCTATTGAAACCTCCGTGTTAAGTGAAAATGGATACTCTCTGTCTTCCATCCACCGACAGATTGCCGGAAGCGTATCTTGCTTAAGTTTCGATTTGCTTCCTATGAAATTATCATCCACAATGAAAACACCACCGCGCCAACCTTTTTCGTAAAGTGTATCCATTTCTAATAGCAGTTGCGAGGTGGTTTTTGTCCGTGGAACTCGCCCATTCAGAAGAACTATGTCACAGAACTCGCAATCAAAGGGACATCCACGAGAGTATTGAACATTCATTGATGAGTACTTCCTCATATCGATCAGATCCCAGGCAGGAATAGGAGTTCTAGATAGGTCCGGAAAACCTTCTGGAGAGTACATATGATTAGCTTTTCCGTTGCCAAGATCGTCCAGGAAAGTCTTAAGTGTGGCTTCAGCTTCACCGATTATTAGGTGATCAATGTCGTCGAAATCACCGTATGAAGTTGTGAAGAGCGGTCCACCAGCTATTGTTTTGGTTCCATTCCTTCTGCAAAGCTCAAGAACTTCTAGAACTGATTCACGCTGAATATCCATAGCGCTTATCAGAACATAATCAACGGATTGCAGATCTTTTTCACTCAACGGGTCGACGTTCATATCGACAAGCTTAAGGTCCCAGCTGGATGGAAGCATAGATGCCACAGTTAGAAGACCTAACGGAGGAAACGCCGCCTTCTTCGATACAAATTTCAGAGCATGTCTAAGACTCCAGAACGTTTCTGGATATTCGGGATAGACCAGAAGCGCTTTCATGTCACTCACGCCCTTTCAGCGAAAGTAGTTTTCTGAGACTAGGCTTATACGGAACTTTATCGACTGGTGATCTCTAGAGAGTATTATTGAAGTTTCTAGGGACTAGAAGTGAAAGATGTGAATTTGAGGCAACGGCTCATACAAATCCAGCAGATATAGAAAAAGACCTGCGAACATTCATTCTATTGAATTATATCAGATCTTACAGCATTTCCAATTTCCTATCTAGAGTCAATACTCTTCTTTGATTCAGCTTATGTTCTTCCCAGTAGAAAGATAGACCTCTGCGAACATCTTCGCCACTATTGAAATTGAAAACCTTCTATACACCTGCCTGCTGCCTTCAGTTGAAATCAGTTTCATCTTTCTGGGAGTGAGATTTCTGTCAAGAAGAATAGACGAGAGTCCGTTTCTGATCGAGATTTCGTCTGTGGTGTCTATCAAAAAGCCATTCCTCGAGTGCTTCACGTAACTCTTTACACCTCCTCGTCTGGGTCCGAAGGCAACGAAACCGGCGGCCATTGCTTCAAGTATGGCGATACCGAACTCCTCTTTGAGAGACGGAGCGACGTAAACCGGCGGCCACGGTGAATAAGAGTCTTCTACTATGCTTGCTTCCAGACACCTTAGAGAGTCATTGTCCATTGCGGGTATATGACAGAAACCCTCTCTAAGCCTTCCATTACTGGATAGATACTCTCTGATCTTTTCGAGTTCTTCGGATTCTACCGAATCGGGATTTTCGAGATCACCACCAATTATCAACAAGTTGAATCTTCTGTTGAGCTCGGTTTCTCCCCAAGCCTTCAGCAGTCTGTACTGTCCCTTGGAAGGATCTAGTCGTCCCACAGTAAGCATCAACGGCAAGCCCTTTCGATCGGGCGCAAAGTGAGACTCTCTCTCCTTATTAAAGAGCTCTTCGTAACCTATCTTTCCTGTCTCGATAGGGCATTCATTCCTTAGAGAAATCCCCTCCGGAACCATTCTTATCTTCCCGGCGATTTCATCCTCGACTAAGGACGGGTAGTAGGCGAATAATCGTTTCTTGGCTTCTGCCGCGCCAATGCCTACAACTGAGTCACACTGACTGAGCATTCTCCAGGAGACATCCGTTCTTTCCGTCTCTTTGAGCAATTTCTCAGCATCAATGGAAACTAGCCTGCCGCTCTCGTTCACGAAACGGTGCTGTGGATCGGGTGTAAGTGTGAAAAGATTCTTAACACCCAGACGTCTACCTAGCTTCAACATCGCCAGAGATGCATAGTCGGAAAACCTCATATGAAAAGCAAAAGGTTTGATACCAGCAATCTCAAGCATATCGGATACCGTGGAAATGAGTTCACTCTGGCATCCCGCGAAACCCGAACGTCTTTTGGTTTCACATTCATAAAGGGGCACATATAAGAACAAGTGTCTATCTCTCTCGAAACGATACAGCGGTCTAGTACAGATCTCTTCAGGTTCAGCGAGGACAACCGTTACTACTCCGTCAAGAGAGGAAACCAGCTCATTTCCCAGACTTCTTATAAATGTTCCCATTCCTCCGCTTGAACCCTTTCCAGAGCTAAAAGGGTCTCCTAAGAAGCTGAACTGCACCAGAGCATTTTCCGGGAATGGGATTCTCTTAAGCTGTTCCAGACAGCATCCAATCCGTTCGAAAGCTTCTGTAGATCTTTTCTTCGGCACAAGCCCCCTTTTCGTTGCTTTCATCGTTGCCTGTAAAGCCAACACCGAATTCGAGTAATCAATATCCTCGATGTACCTCTGAATATCCAGATTATTGCGGTCTGCAGCATCGAGTGTAAGAAAGCGCAAATCGGGAAATCTCTCCCAGGAATCAAGCAAGAATTCTTCGGAAAGAGAAGCGCTTTCGCTGAACAATGCTGCCTTCAGAAGTATCTCTCGTTCTCTCATGTCAGACATAGAAGGTTCTTCGAAAGACGATGCCGCCTCCGTTATAAGCTCATCTATCTCCGCGCCAGTCTTGTAGAATTCTACTAGATCTGCTATGTGAAGATCTCTTCCACTCCTCACCCGACCTCTCAGTAACGCAGTCAACTCGATAATCCTGGTCTTTGAGTCTCTCATTTTCCGCAGAAAGTGCTCGTCGTCCATCATCTCTCCAAGTTTCACAGTCGAGAGGAGCCGTAAAAAGGGATTCGGCAGACTGGATAGCTGGAGTAGTATGGAAGTATCTTTCAAGCAGTATATAAGATACTCAAGAGCCGAGTAATCGTCTTCGATATAGCGAATGCTTCTCAATTCTTCTATAGCCTCTTCAAGAAGACCTCTGGAATCGTTAATCCCTTCTACAATCTCTTCTATTCCGTTTGTCTCGTAGCTCATCTATCACCTCGACTCAATAATATCAGTAGAAACACGAAAAACTGTATAGTGATCCCTGTTCTTCCTGCAGTCTGCCAAAGGCTGATATATAATTGTTCTAAATGCGAGGTGATAACTTTGAAGGGTCCCAACGATTACCGTTTTGACACGCTTTCAATACACGCTGCTGAGATGGACGATCAGAACCAGGCACTCAATTCTCCAATATACATGACATCTACTTTCACATTCAAAGACCTTCAGCAGGCTGAAGACACTTTCACGTTCAAAAGAAGAGCATACGTCTACACGAGGGGTGGAAACCCCACCGTCAATCTATTTGAGCAACGACTGTCGGTACTGGAAGGTGGCGTTGATGGAGTTGCTTTTTCATCGGGAATGGCAGCCATCAGTTCCGTCATAATGTCCTTCACGGGTGCGGGAGATCGGATACTTGCTCACAGAAATCTTTACGGTTCCACATTTGGTTTTCTCAATCACCTAGTCAGCCATTATGGCGTGAAAACTGATTTCGTAAATATGACTGATCTGGATCTTTTCGAGACTTTCATCTCACCCCAGACAAAGGTAGTATACTTTGAAACTCCCACAAACCCTTCTCTCGAGATAATTGACATTAAGAGAGTTTCGGAAATCGCACACGCTCATGGAGTGAAAGTTGTCGTAGACAACACGTTCGCAACTCCGGTCTTTCAAAGACCGCTTGAACTCGGTGCCGACGTTGTTATTCACAGTGTGACCAAGTATATCTCAGGCCACGGAGATGTTGTCGGGGGATTCGCAACTTCAAAGGACTTTGATTACGTACAGAGACTCAAGTTTGGTTTTATGTGTGAACTTGGTGGAGTTATGAGCCCATTCAATGCCTGGCTGTTGCTCAGGGGATTGAAGACATTGAGTCTCAGGATGGACCGTCATGCATCTAATGCCATGAAAATCGCCAATTATCTTAACGATCTGGACGAAGTTGAAAGAGTTATCTACCCATCGCTTCCTGAACACCCGGGACACAAACTGGCAGCTACTCAGATGAATGGCTCAGGAGGAATCGTTAGCTTTGAACTGCGCGGTGATCGTGATAAGGCTGAGACCTTCGTCAAAAATCTCGAACTTATCAAACTCGCGGTCTCTCTCGGTGATGCTGAGACTCTTGTCGAAGTTCCTGCAATGATGACTCACAGGGACTATCCGGAGGAGGAACTCCATATCTTTGGCTTTTCCGGAAAGACCATAAGGATTTCGGCAGGCCTTGAGCATCCAGATGACCTGATAGACGACATTGAAGGCTCACTGAAAAAGGTCTTTCACTGAACGCTCTCTGAAATACACTTTGCAGCTTTCTGCAGGTTAAGGACTCTGGACTTTGTAGATTAAGGCTGTGAGGCAAGCTACCACAAACGACTCAAACAATTCGGGAGGTGTAGATGCTCTTTTTCGATCTTGATCAGACGATTCTCGACTTCAGACTGGCCAGCCATGAATCTCTTGTTGAACTTTTCATAACAAAAGGAATAGAACTGTCTCAATCGCAGATTGAAGAGTATGGTGAGATCAACTCCAGATGGTGGTCCAAGCTTGAAAGGGGTCTTCAGACGAAAGAAGAGATCACCACAGGAAGGTTCGATGAGTTCTGCGAGTTTCTCGGGGTCGATTTTGATGCCGAAAGGCTGAACGACCGATATCTCAGCTTGCTTTCAAGCAAAGCTTACTTTCTTCCAGGAGCAGAAGGTTTTCTCAGCGATCTCAAAAGAAGAGGTTTGAGAATGGCAATAATCACCAACGGTGTATATCGCGTACAGCATGGCAGATTCCAAATCGCCCGACTCGAAAGGTTTTTTGAGTTCTCTCTGTCTTCAGAAGAGGCCGGTGCCGCAAAACCTGATCCTATGATATTTGATATCGCGCTCAAAATGGCCGGAGCGAGAAGAGAGGAAAGCATCTACATAGGGGACAATCTTGACTCGGACTATACGGGTTCGAAGAACGCTCAGCTTGACTTTATCTGGTTTCACCCTTCTGCCTCTTTCAATCATGGCCCGGATAAGATCGCCAGAGACTTCGATGAGCTGCACTCTCTTCTTGAGAGACTGGAGTATTTCTGAGATCGTTCCAGTACTATCAATTCTCTAAGATGTGCCTTAATCTGTTTTAGCATAAGGATTGCCAGTTCAGTTCTCGGCCTTATACACTTTGGTGTTCGAAGCCTTGCCGCGATACATTGCCGCATCGGCTTTTCTAATAAGTGAGTCTATTCTATCTCCGTGCTTGGGATACTCAGCGATACCAACGTTCGCGGAGACGATGAACACTCTGTTCTCAAATTCGATCGGCTCCTCGATCGCGCCGATAATACGCGTTGCGAAATCCTCTGCCTCGTGGATACAACAATCGTACAGAATTATCACGAATTCATCCCCACCAAACCTGGCGGCAGTATCGCTACTTCTCACCTCTCTCGAAAGTCTCTTGCCAATAATCTTGAGAATCTCGTCCCCCGTTTGATGGCCATATCTGTCGTTAACCAGCTTGAATCTGGAAAGATCTATAAACAAAACGCAGACAGATTTGGATTCTCTCCTGGCGAGTGATAGCATTTTGTCGCTCAAGCTTTCAAACATTCTGCGATTTGCCAGGTCCGTTAATGCATCATGATGAGAGAGATACTCCAGTTCTCGCTTCTGTTCGTTTATCTCTTTCTCGAGATCTACTCGCTTAAGGATTATTCCAAGATGGCTGGCAAATAGCCTGGCAATCTCTTTTGCTTCATCTGAAAATGCATCTTCGCTTTCGGAATTATCAAGGTTGAAGACCAGCCTCAGTTCTCCTCCAACCTTCTCGGGAACAGTGAGACTGCACTTCACTTCTTCAAAACGCCCCACGTTCTTAAGAAGAGAATACTCCTCTTCGCCAATATGCCTGTCGAAGTGTTTTATTTGATCGTTCTTCTTCACCAGAAAGTCTTCAGAAACCCACGCAATTACGTCACTCTTTGAGAATGAAATCTTTGTTAGCTCCTGAAGATCATAACCAACTGCTGCAACATAAACATACCTTTCTCCGTCTTTTACAAGAATGCTTCCGAACTGTGCACCGGGAACGATGTTTATAGCCTTTTCTAGAAGTGTCTGGTATAGCTTCGCTGCCTCGCCTTCAAGGAGCTCTCCAGTTAGCTCGACAATCGCTTCCAGAGCACGTCGCTGGTCTTCGGAGCGCTCTCTCATCTGTCTCTCTAACGAGAGTCTGGTCCTCGTGACACTCCACTTCAAAACGGAGACTGAGGTGAAAGCTATCAGAAGCGATCCCAGAGCTGAGAAGAAGGACACGCTCGATTTGGTCCTTACGAACCTGAGACCACAGACGAAATCTTCTCCTGTATCGCTGATTGCAATATTCCTGATACCCGAAGAATACAGGAGTTCTTGAGAATCGATCTCTACAAGCACTACTCTATCGAGAATCTCTTCAGACATGTCTTCATTGAATACCTTGAACTTAGCGGTAAGGTGAAGACCGGAAGAACCGATAAGGAAAAGATCAAAATCTGACTGATCTGCCTTCGCTAACTCAAGACCGATAATGGCGGGAAAGTCTTCCTTAAGATCATCGAACTGTTTCTCAATATCGTCAATCGCTTCCTCAGACAGCAAAGTGTACATATGATTCCACTGGAAGTATCCGCTACTGATGCCTTTGAGAAGATCTTCGACTTTAGAAACGTAGACAGATCTCGCCAGTTCAAGCTGTTCGTCAAACTGCCGATGATCAAGCAGCACGAGAAGCCCCAACGATGCTGAAAAGATGACCAGGAAAAGAGCTATTGTCTTCCACATTTACAAAACTCCTTCTTCATTCGACCAGTAGTATTATATCAACTTATGATCTAAATTCATTTATGAAGTAATTCGACACTCTATAATACTTAAAATCTAAAAGAG
>LVBU01000240.1 GCA_001603185.1 Thermotogales bacterium Thermo_02
CTATATGATTGCGTATCTGCTTTTCAATACAGTTTTCACGATGGTCATGATCCCCTACAATTCCATACTTCCAAATATGACCACAGACTACAAAGAGCGGACATCATTCGTCACAGTGAGGCTAATGTTCTCCTCGGTCTCGGCCATACTGTCGGGAGTATTACCGATGCTTATCGTAAGGTCATTTGGCGATAGAGTGACTACCGGCTACTTTGTAATGGGAGTTGCTTTCGGAGTATTCTATGCTCTTCCATGGATTTTTGTTTTCAAAGGAACATGGGAGAGTAAGTATGTCGAACCAAAGACCTCAGGCACATGCGGTATTTACAGGGAGTTTGCTTCTGCCTTCAAGAACAGGTCTTTCAGGCTTCACACCGGTTTCTTTGTCACAGCTCAAACGGCCGTTGACTTCCTGACGACACTTTTCATCTACTATCTGACGTACTGTCTCCTGAAGGGAAACCTTTTCTCTATCGTTCTCGGTAGTCTATTGATAGTGCAGCTTATGTCGATGCCTTTACACATGAAGATCTCCAGGAGACTCGGAAAGACTGCTCCCCTAAAGGTTGGCCTTTCTGTATGGATAATCGCCCTGTTGATCTCCCTGACACTGACTCCCGATTCTCCCGTGCTCCTGGTATTTACGGTTGCCGCTATGAGCGGAATAGGATCTGCGGCTTCCGTATTCGTCCCATGGTCTATACTTCCCGAGATAACTGACGTAGACGAGCTGATAACCGGAAGAAGGCGCGAGGGCATATATTCTGGAATGGCAACGTTCATACGAAAAATAGCGCAGGCACTTTCGGTTTTCGCTATAGGAATAGTGCTGAATCTGATAGGCTATGTTCCAGACATACAGCAGAGCGACGGAGCAATTCTCGGAATAAAGTTACTCTTCGCGCTGGCACCGATCGCGTTCATATTGCTTTCTCTTTTCTTTGCCTCAAGATACAGAATGACTGAGGAAAAGCACAGAATAATCATGGAAGAGATTGAGAGGAGAAAGAGAGAGAAGAACCCGAGCACCGATGAAGAGGTCATAGAAACCTGCGAGGAACTGACAGGAATCGAATACGAAAGATTAGGTCGCTAAATTCTCAGTGGTTCTAGACAAGGCCAACACGGATGGAGCAGAGTTGTCAAAATCGATTTAAACTAGAAACTCTCGAAGCTCTGCTATACTGTTTTCGTAGAAGACGGTGATGCTTCCAGTTTCGCGGACCTTGTCTGTCAGGAAGCCTGTTCTGTAAAGCTCATCAGCCAGTGCCCTACGGCAATAACGTGCAAAGTGCATCATCATGTTTTCCGGAGCAACTCCCTGTCTGCCGGAAGTTGTTGATCTGAGAAACTCGAAAATCCTGTCGAGGCTCTGAACGTAGAGATCTGTAGAGTGCTGCGAAATCTGTCGAACTGCGGGAAGATATCTCCGAAAGATTTCATCAGTCACAATAATGTCTTTCGGCTGACCATTTTCATACAGGCCGAAGTTCTCCGCGATTCTCTCAAGATTCCCGTTGCTGAGATTTCCTGCTATAAGGTCAGCAAGTGAATCGGTCAGAAATACCATTAGATGTCCCCTGAATGGTCTAGCGTCTTCGGAATTACTCGTCAAGTCAAACAATTGAAGGTAATTCGCTCCACCTGAACCTATGAAGACTGCAGTGTATCGTTCTCCTTTGACTGTAGACTTGCTCTGCCAATCACTTTCTGGTCCGCGGTGACCGTCAAAGATCTCTTCAAAGTCGGTCTTTGTACTCGCAAATTTTCCAGTGTAGTCTTTCCAGTTGACTTGCAGCCCTTTTTTGCGAAGCAAAGCCGACGGGCCCTGCGCGGCGCCGACAGTTCCCGCCAGAAAGTTTCTTATCTCCGGAGAAGCGGTAGTTAAAGGTTCTCCAATCCTTGCCAGTTGCTCTCCGAGTTCTTTGGCAATTGTTGAAGCGAGCTTCTCGGCTTGCAGGATATCTGCCTTCATGAAGACCGCGGTGTTCAGTATGGGTCTGCCTTCTCTTGAACAGATAATGTGCATCTCTTCAAGATCAATAAGCACAGAAGGATCGTATTGCTTTCCGCACTCACCAAGGGCTATTCTCATTACGGTTTCGAGATGCTCTTCGGCAAGCGTTTCCAGAACCCTTCTCTGAAATCCGAGATAGCTTGCGACGATCGGTTTGAGTTTCAATTTTCTCCTCCAGAATTAACTCTGACTTCAACACATAGTATATCCTACGAACTGTGAACTGGAACAAGCAGTTTCTGGTAGGGGTAACATATGTTACCGACTAATTCCGTCAAAAGAAGTAGCATTAGATTGAACTTCACGGGAGGTGTTGTTATGGGAGTAAGGATCAGTGAAAGTGTAACCTGGGTAGGAAAGACTGATTGGGAATTGAAGAAGTTCCACGGTGAAGATTACTCCACGCACAGGGGGTCAAGTTACAACTCCTATCTCGTGCGGGATGAGAAGGTAGCTCTCATAGATACTATCTGGTCACCCTTCGGAGAGGAGTTCGTTGAAAACCTGAAAAAGGAGATAGATATTTCGAAGATCGACTACATAATAGCCAATCATGGAGAAGTAGATCACAGTGGCGGACTTCCAGCTCTAATGAGGGAGATACCAGATACGCCGATCTACTGTACTGCAAATGCTGTCAAGTCTCTCAAAGGGCAGTTTCATCAGGACTGGAACTTCGTGACCGTGAAGACCGGAGACACACTGAAACTCGGAAAGAAGACTTTGATATTCGTTGAAGCTCCTATGCTCCATTGGCCGGATTCTATGTTCGAATACCTTGACGGCGAGGAGATTCTTTTCAGCAACGATGCCTTCGGTCAGCACTATGCCACAGAGCTTCTCTACAATGATCTCGTTGACCAGGCCGAGCTGTATCAGGAAGCTGTTAAATACTATGCCAACATACTAACGCCTTTTAGCAGGTTAGTCACAAAGAAGATCGAAGAAGTCCTGAGCTTCAAGTTACCCCTGAAGATGATATGCCCGAGCCACGGAGTCATTTGGAGAGACGATCCGGCACAGATAGTGAAAAAGTACCTCGAATGGGCAGGAGATTATCAGGAGAACCAGATAACCATTGTATACGATACCATGTGGGACGGGACGAAAAAAATGGCGGAAGCTATCGCAAAGGGCATCCACCAAGGTGACAGCTCTGTCACAACAAAACTATTCAATGCAGGCAAGGCCGACAAGAACGACATAGTAACTGAGATCTTCAAGGCTAAGGCAGTTCTCTTTGGTTCTCCCACTGTGAATAAGGGAATCCTGGCGCCTCTCTCGGGAATGTTGCACGAGATAAAGGGACTGGCTTTCAAGAATAAAAAGGTAGCAGTCTTTGGGACTTACGGCTGGAGTGGCGAGTCGGTAGATGTTCTGAACACGTTTGTCAGAGATGCCGGATTTGAAGTAGTACAGAACGGACTTAATAAACTATGGTCGCCAGATGAGGAGAATCTAAAGGACTGCGAAGAGTTTGGCATGAATTTCATCTCCAAACTCTCCTGACAAAGCCAGCAAAGCAAAGAAAGATCGTCACGTCTTTGGGAAGAGCGGAAGGACTTTCAACTGAGATAAGTCCCACATGTCCTGTCAGCAATTTCGAGTACACATGGATATTTGCGATGTAGTCTGTTGAAAGTCAGTGGATCTGCACATAACGAAAAACCATTATGCTCGCTTCCCGCTCTTCCTTCTTTACGCGGAACAATGACGCCACAGGCAGAGGTATAGCCGCTACGATTTTTCAGCACCAATTCACAGTTCTGCTGAACCGGCTCTCGAAGCGAAGGTATCGGCACCTTTTCCGTCATGACTTCAATTGTAACGCTTACTGGATGAGAGTGATCGCGAATCATAGTCACTCCTCCAGTCTATCACTATCTCTCGGAAGCGCCGTCGTTATGTATCCCTTACCAATCTTCCATCAAAGGAATTGGTCAAACCTGTAAATGTAACCTTCACCAGCAATGAGAACCGGAAACTCTTTCGGATCTCGGAAGAGTACTATCATTTCGCCTTTTAAGACCTGAACACTGTAAGGCAACCTCAGAGTGCTGCTTCCTGCAAGAACTCTGTCGATTTCCGTATTGCTGATGACAGCGGTTTTGCTGCTCTTAAGTTCGACTTTCGTAATAGGTGAGTCGAACGGGAACTTTCCGGAAGCTATGTCTTCGATAAGGTTTTCCCTTGGCAGTACGCTCACGGGAAGAAGACCTTCTTCGTAACCCTGTTTCGAGCAGACTTTCCATATCTTGACGTATCCCTCTCCTACGTTGGAGAGACTTATTATCATCCATTTCTCATAAGTTAGCCGCGATACTTCTTTCCATGCAGTTTCCTTTATCAGCTGGACGTTCTGGAACTCGAATTTGTAATCGTCCATAGATTTCATGGTACAGTTATTGTGATCCCTGTGTATGGTTACTTTTATTATGGCCTCGCTTCCCAGCTCACCGCTCAGGTCTTCCTGACTGAAAGTGAACTCGCAACTGAGGGAAACTGCGGCCAGAATAATCGCCAAAAACATCAACAACTTGATCTTCATTCTTTTCTACCTCCAGAATTGATCTTTAAACTCCCCTTTGGACATACATCAATACACTCTCCACAGAGAAGGCACTCGTGACCTACAGAACCATCGACGATAGCGGCCATATTGCACTTACGTTCACATATCTTGCACTTCACACAGCTTGAAGACGTTCTGATCCTGTAAAAGCTAAGTCTTGACAGGAGCGCCATCAATGCACCGTAAGGACAGAGATATCTGCAAAATGGCCTGTAATAGAAAACTGATGCAGCGAGAACACCCACAGTACCAATTATAGATGCAAGTGTTCCACTGAACGTGAAGATCGGCTTCAAGAGAGACAGGCTGCCTATAGCGCGCCCGGTAATCACTGTTCCTATACCCACTATAAGTAGTATACCGTACTTGATAAGCTTGAGCTTTCTATCTAATTTGTCAGGGATTTTCTTCCTCAGCTTCTTCGTGTTTATTAGTTCCTGAATCGCACCAAATGGACAGACATATCCGCAGTAGACCCTGCCTAGCAGAAGTGTAAGTATAATTGGAACAAGAAACATGATCAGATAGGCCGTGTTATACTTCATAATCGTGTTCTGAATTACGTTAGATGGACAGAGCACACCTCCGAGAAGGAATCCGAGAATAACTATTGAAGCTATGTTAATCCATTTCCGGAGTCTGTAGAGCCTGAACCACACAAACCCTATGGAAGCGAGAGAAAAAGCAATCACAACCACCAGTTTTACAGCTATATCGTGGAGCCAGTAACTGCTTGCCTGTTTCTGTGAAGCGCCGATGTCTGGGGCGCTGAATTCAAGTCCTTCAGGAAATTCTAGGGCCAGACAGCCTACGGAAAAAAGCAAAGAAACAATCAGTACAGCAATCTTTATTCGCATTAAACTTTCCTCCTGGAATGCAACGCTTTAGCTAAATACTAGAAGACGGATGGACGGGCCATCCGTCTACCTTGCTGTATTGCTATCTGCCGAATCTTCTCAAGGGTCTTTCCAGAGAGTTTCTTAGTTGTTCTAATCGCTGTTCGGATTTTGAGTTCTGAGCTTCCATACGGATCTCTGTTCTGCGTTCGAATAGTTCAGTAATCTTCTTCCCACTTTCATCACGAAGCACAAACGTCTGGTCTCCAATCTTGACAACATGAGCGCTTATGACTGAGATCTCATTGTCATCATGAATCTTTCCGGTAACCGTTACTTCTGTTCCATCCTCGAAAAGAGAGAGGTCCGGGTAGAGCCACATAGGACCGCAGTTTACATAAAACACTTTTCCTTCGATTGTTTCAACGGTCAGTACTGATTTCATTTCCTCTGTCAACTCGCCGACGACTCCAGTGATCTCGACAAGACTGTCTCCGCCACAATCGTCGCAATCGCATTCTTCTTCACCTTTCACCGATGTTCTGTAAGCTTCCATTTCCGTTGATTGACCTTTCAGAAATGGCCTATCCTGAGCTGTTCTGTTCATTCCTCCAATTGCCAGAACTGTTCC
>LVBU01000241.1 GCA_001603185.1 Thermotogales bacterium Thermo_02
TTATTGTGAAGGTCGCTGTTACTGTCTTATTTGAATCCATTGTTATGTTTGCCGGATTGGCAGTGCCAGTCAGGTCACCGCTCCAGCCGGTGAAGTCCCAGCCCTCATCCGGGGTAGCTGTAAGTTGTACTTCCTCCCCGTGATCATACGTAGGTTTGCTCGGGTTCTTAGTTACAGTCCCCTGGCCTATTACGTTTGTCGTTAGTGTGTAGGTCTTCTTTGTGAGTATCACGTTTACTGTCTCATCGCCATCGACATTGACGTTGCCAGTCGCGTTGTTGTATCCTGTCTTGCTCACCGTATATGCCCTGTTACCAGCAAGCACTCCAGTAAACATTGCTTTCCCCTGCGCGTCCGTGGCCTTTGTCTCACCGTAGAATGTTACACTCGCGCCCTGAACTGCTCCCTGGTTATCGCTTACGTTGAAGGTCACTGTATATGTTGGAGGAGGCAGAAGTGAGAAGCTGGCGTGGATCGTGTGGTCAGACGCTACTCCAGTGAAAGTATACGATGTCCTCGGTCCAACAGACTCCCCATCGATCAGTACGTCTTCAACGTTGTAACCTTCATCGGGAGTTATTGCGAATGACTGATCCGAACCGTGGGTAACGTTCACATTCCCTGCGGGATTTATATTTCCTCCCCCTCCCGCCGTCGCAGTGATCGTGTAGGTCTTCAATCTGAAGTTGGCAACTAGCGTTCTGTTGGCGGTCACCGTGAACGAGTAAGTGGTATTCGTGCTCACCTGTACACCGTTCTCTGTCCAGTTCACGAATTCGTAGCCTTCGTTTGCGGTAGCCACAAGGTTTACAGTGTCTCCGTGGTTATAGCTCCCGGCTCCACTTACCGTTCCACCGGCCGGAGGATTTGCCGATGCGGCTATCGTGTACTTCTTTATTGTGAAGGTCGCCGTTACTGTCTTATTTGAATCCATCGTTATGTTTGCCGGATTGGCAGTACCACTCAGGTCTCCACTCCAGCCGGTGAAGTCCCAGCCCTCATCCGGGGTAGCCGTAAGTTGCACTTCCTCCCCGTGATCATACGTAGGTTTGCTCGGGTTCTTAGTTACAGTCCCTTGGCCTACTACGTTTGTCGTTAGTGCGTAGGTCTTGAGCTTGAAAGTGGCAGCTATAGTATGATTGGCTATCACGTTGTTGAATGTGTAGCTGGATACAGCTCCAACTGAGACTCCGTCTACTTTGACGTCTCCTATGTCATAATTGGCATTGGGAATTATTGTGAATGATTGACTCGAACCGTGGGTAACGTTCACATTCCCTGCGGGATTTATATTTCCTCCCCCTCCCGCCGTCGCGGTGATCGTGTAGGTCTTCAATCTGAAGTTGGCAACTAGCGTTCTGTTGGCGGTCACCGTGAACGAGTAAGCGGCATTCGCACTCACCTGCACCCCGTTCTCCGTCCAGTTGACGAATTCGTAGCCTTCGTTTGCGGTAGCCACAAGGTTTACAGTGTCTCCGTGGTTATAGCTCCCGGCTCCACTTACCGTTCCACCGGCCGGAGGATTTGCCGATGCGGCTATCGTGTACTTCTTTATTGTGAAGGTCGCCGTTACTGTCTTATTTGAATCCATCGTTATGCTTGCCGGATTGGCAGTACCACTCAGGTCTCCACTCCAGCCGGTGAAGTCCCAGCCCTCATCCGGGGTAGCCGTAAGTTGCACTTCCTCCCCATGATCGTACGTAGGTTTGCTCGGGTTCTTAGTTACAGTCCCTTGGCCTACTACGTTTGTCGTTAGTGCGTAGGTCTTGAGCTTGAAAGTTGCGTGAATACTATGATCTGATGTGACTTTGGTGTAAGTGTAACTGTCAACCTGTCCAATTGAGACTCCGTCAGAAACCACGTCTTCTATAGCGTAACCATCGTCTGTAAGTATGCTGAAAGTGATACTGTCTCCATAACTGACTTCCACTTCTCCGGAAGGGTCTATGCTCCCTCCCGATCCAGCTGTCGCGATGACCGTGTAAGTTTTCTTTGTGAGTATCACGTCTACTGTCTCGTCGCTATCGACATTGACACTTCCTGTCACGTTGTTGTATCCTGTCTTGCTAACCGTATATGCTCTGTTACCAGCCAGCACTCCAGTAAACACTGCCTTTCCCTGCGCGTCCGTGGCCTTTGTTTCACCGTTAAACGTGACATCAGCTTCCTCAACCGCACCCTGACTATCACTTACACTGAAAGTCACTTCATGTCCGGGAACAGGCAGAACTGTGACATCGACTGTCTTCGAGACTCCTCTATATCTGTCTTTTGAAGCCTCAATAGTAATTTTAGTTTCTCCCGGGGAGACACCGGTAACCTCGCCCGCATCGGAAACGACGGCAATTGAAGTAGCCGCAGACGTGAATTTCAACTCCGCGTCGGCGGGATTCAATTTCAGCTGAATGACCTCGGCTTCGCTTACGAAAAGCGTCAAACTATCGGTCTGCAGATCGAGTTTTACAACACGGAAGAGGAAACAACCTTGAGTTGCTACCATAGTAATAATCACAAGAGACAGAAAGACAGTATACAGAATTTTCTTCACAGTAATCTACTCCTTGAAGAAAGAGATTGAGATTTTGGTTATCCATTGTCTATAATTTTACCATGAAGTAATCTTATACTATCCTACCACCCTACAAATTTACAATTGGCAACTATCAGATAGCGATCGATTTTTTGATTTCCGACGTACTTATTGCGTCCTCAATCATTTCAATATGAACCCCCCAACCTGCGTTCAGAAACTGATTCTCCTCGATTTCTCTGCCCTCTTTTCTCGCCTTTGGACTGAACCCTAGCGGCAAATGCACGGTACGACTCTGAACGGCCCAGACCCGACCTGTTACATCCAGAATAGGACCGCCACTCTGTCCAAGAAGTCCAGGAGATGAAGTCTCTATGAATTTGGCAATTTTCTTCGCCCCTTTGAATGCTGGTGCGGACACTGACCTCGTGTATATGCCCTCAATCGGATAGAGAGACGGAAGGCTCTTCGAGTCCATAAGAAAACGTGACTGCTTGTCGTCGAAAGTCGCTTTGATTCTGGAGAATGGATAGCCAACACGGCAGAGGCTGGTACCTATTCTCATATCTTCGGCCTTAATGAATTCTGGATACTCCTTTACCTCTGAAGTTTCGAATGGATCAAGTCTTCCGACAACAAGATCGTATTCCGGAAACGGTCTTATATCCTTGAGAGTTATGCCGTCTTTCCCCCACCAGAATGAGTGGTTAGTTATCCTTTGAGCTTCGGGAGTTTCGTTTGGATTTGCCTGCTGCTTTTTGAAGAGAAAGTAAGACTGCCACAGATGAGCGACTGTAATTATCCAGCCTCTACTGTTCAAGATAACGAACGTTCCACAGGTTGCACTTACTTTTCCATCACCTCTCCTGTTCAGAACTACGACTGGGCGAGTAAAGGAGCTGGCCGTTTCGTAAGCTCTTGCAAACATATTTCACCTCCAGGTTTTATAGTAATCGGCAATTATTAGACTATCCGCTGTCGAAGATATTCTGGAACTCTACAGTTGAATGGTAACATAATGCGGTTTCCTGAACTCAGTCAATGATGTAGAATTTAGCTGAGAATCAATATCGGGTTAGAGGTGATCTTTTGAAGGTAGCGTTCAGAACTTTTGGTTGTCAGATGAATATAAGCGATACTGAAGCGATGATGGGCCTCTTGCGTCTGGCGGGCCATAGTATAGTCAACAGTGAAGAAGAAGCGGACGCAGTCATCGTAAACACATGCGCCGTAAGAGAGAAATCCGAAGACAAGCTCTACGGAAAACTTGGACAACTAAAGGCCCAGAAGAAGAGAAATGCAAAACTGATTGTCGGAGTATGCGGCTGTGTGGCAGAGAAGAACTCTGATGAGCTCCTCACGCACAGAGAAGTGAGTTTTGTCTTTGGTACCCGCGCAATCTCCAGAGTTGCTGAGATGCTTTCCAGGGCTTCCGCCGGAGAGAGGTTCATCGAGCTTGGAGATTTCGTGGATGAGCTCGATTCTGAGACTCCAAGGTTAAGGACCAGCAATCATCACGCATGGATAACCATCATATACGGTTGCGACAAGTTCTGTTCTTACTGTATAGTTCCCTATACTAGGGGCAGAGAGAAGAGTCGCAGGATGGAAGATATTCTCGCCGAAGCACATGAACTTGCCAAACTCGGATACAGGGAGATCACCTATCTCGGCCAGAACGTCGATTCGTACGGTAAAGATCTCGGAGACGGGTCATCGCTTGCAACTCTCCTGAAGGAGACTTTGAAAATAGAAGAGATCGAGCGCCTGTGGTTTCTGACATCTTATCCCAGAGATTTCAGTGATGAGCTTATCGAGGTGATCGCCTCTTCAGAAAGGATTTCGCGTTCAATACACCTGCCTGTTCAATCTGGAAGCGACAGGATACTCAAGGCCATGAATAGGGGCTATACAAGAGAGTATTTTCTGAACCTTACTCGCCGGGTCAAGGAGAGAGTTCAAGATTCTTCACTCAGCACAGATATAATCGTTGGATTTCCCGGAGAGACAGATGATGATTATAATGATACGGTTTCGCTAATAAAAGAGGTCCGGTTCGAAAGAGTCAATCTGGCCATGTATTCTCCAAGAGAGGGAACGCTCTCGGCCAGAAAGCTCGCAGACGACGTTCCCCAGCAAGTAAAGACCAAGAGACTTAACGATCTTCTGGCCCTTCAGAAACACATAAATAGAGAAGAGAATGAGAAGTATATAGACGAAGTGCTCGATGTTATCGGCGAGGGAAAGATAAAGGGAAACGGCAAGATCTACGGAAGGACTATGAACAACAAGATAGTTATCTATGAGGCAGACCTGGATAAAATAGGGGTTCCTGTTAAAATCAGAATAGAAAGTGTATCTGCAGGACCGTTGTACGGAGAGATAGTTGGACGGTGACTCAGAAATAAGAGGTATGAGGATAGAGTTGTGAAGACCAAGATCTTTTCGCTCTTCCGACCTCTGACCTCTCCCCCTCTAACCTCTGATCTTTGCCAAGAACCTGGACGCGAAGCGTCGGAACGAAGAACAGATCTTCTGGCTCTGGAACGAAGAACGGTTCTTTTGCTCTTCCCAAGGACGGGTCCACGGTCTTGGACGAAGGACGAAGGACGGTTTTTCAGGCTCTCAAGAGCACACACCCCGTCAGCAGGAGCATGCTGCCACCCTGCTCTCGAGAGGGGATTTAAGATCAAAAGCGGAAGAGCGGCGTTTCGGTGCCTTCTCGGAGGACGGTGGACGGTGAACGGAGGACGTCTCTCAATGCTCTTCTAACAGGAGGAAAATGGGTGAAAATCCTCGGTCTCGTTGTTGAATACAATCCATTTCATAACGGTCATCTCTTTCACCTGAAAGAATCGAAGGAGATTGTGAATCCCGACTGCACTGTTGCCGTCATGAGCGGTAACTTTGTTCAGCGCGGAGAGCCTTCGATAATAGAGAAATTCGCCAGAGCGCGAACCGCTATTATGCTTGGTATAGATATAGTACTCGAACTGCCGGTAGTCTATTCCTTGCAGGACGCGGGTGGATTCGCAACGGGAGCGATAAGGACTCTCGAAGCGCTTGGAGTAACCGATATAGTATTCGGAAGCGAGACCGGCGAGCTCTCTCTCCTAAACGAGGTATCGAAGATACTGCTGGCTGAACCCGAAGAATACAGACACAGACTCCACTCTCATCTTAAGGATGGACATTCCTTTCCCAACGCCAGAAAGTATGCGATAAGAGATTACGTGAGCGGAAAGGATAGAGAGCTCTCCTTCAGGGTTGAGGAGATTGGCTCTTCAAACAACATTTTGGGTCTCGAGTACCTAAGGGCCATACGTGAGATAGACAGTAAAATCAGACCACACGCTATCAAAAGAAAAGGCGCGGCGTATAGCGACGACGAAAACCGCGGCAGTTTCTCTTCCGCCACAGCGATAAGAAAGATGCTCCGGCTCGGAGATATCGAAAGTGTAAAAAACGCCGTTCCCGGTGAGATGTTCAAAACTCTGCTCAAGGAGATAAGGGCCGGTCGTGGTCCGATACTTGCCTGTGATATGGAAAGTTTCTTTCTACCTTTCTTGCGCCTGATCTCCCGTAACGACTACTCGGACTTCTACGGATTCGTTGAAGGGCTGGACGCAAGGTTCTGCGAGTGTTCTAAGCGTGGAGATCTCCAGACCTTCCTTGATTGCGTCAAGACCAAACGATTCACCCTTTCGAGAATCCGGAGGCTGATGTACTATCCGGCCCTGAAATTCACCGTCGATCTGATCGAGAGGAGCAACAGACTCGGTCCTCAGTATATAAGGCTTTTAGCCTTCAACGAGAATGGGAGAGAGTATCTCTCGGAGATAAAGAAGAGTATCGGTCTTCCAATAATAAACACTGTATCCATGTGGAGAAAGGTTCTCGACGAGGCGAAAAAGAAAGAGATGAAAATCGACGAAAACCTCTTCAAAGAGCAGTTAGAGAGAGATCTTCTGGCCGTCGATTTCTATTCCAGTTTCTACAGCTCTCCGGAGAACAGATCGAAGGGTTCAGATATGTTGTCCAGAGTTATCTACGAAAGGGATTCATAGTTATGCTCGTTCAGGTTGCGATCTCTAATTCGCCTCTTTTTGAGACTTTCACTTACAGCAGTGACATTGATCTAGCTCCCGGCGACAGGGTTGAGGTTAATTTCGCGGGCAGAAATACCGTTGGATATGTCGTCTCTCTTGATGGAAAGTCCGGTCCATTCAAGATCAAGAAAGTGATCAAGAAGATCGATGAAAAAGGTTTCCTGAATCAGTCAGATCTTGAGCTGGCGATGTACACAGTCAAAGAGTTCCTCTCTCCGCCCGGAAAGGTCTTCGACCTGTTCTTTCCTCCCGGGAAGCTACTCGCCGTAAGCGATTTTGTGATTCCGATAACAGAAAGAGCCGGTTTTGATTCGCCAATAACCAGAGACAGAGCAATCAAGGACTTTGGCAGTGAGAAACTTGAACAGTGGCTTTCTTCAAGAGATGTCAAGATTATGCACAGTTTCGATCCCAGAAGACCCGGAAGAAAACTGACGAAGAGAGTTTCCCTCAGGAGAAACATGACGGATCTAAGAGATAATCTAACACCCTTATGGCAGTCGATAGTTGACTACTTGCTTTCGGTGGATTCGGAAGAAATCTCGGTTCTGATGGAGAGATTGGATTTGAAAAGTCGAAGCCCCGTCGAGACTCTGGCCAAGAAGGGGATTCTCTCGATCGAAGAGGCTGAAGAAGACACTTCCCGCTGGGTAATACCGTCCATTTATGAGTTGACACCGGAACAGAATAGTGTCTGTAAGAAGATGTCACAGATATCCGGTCCTTCACTTCTATATGGCCTTACGGGAACGGGAAAGACTGAAGTTTACTTCAAGATAATGGAGTACTGGCTTAATAGGGGAAGACAGGTTCTTTATCTCGTACCGGAGGTATCTCTTACACCCCAGCTACTCGCCCGCGTCAGAGGAGCCTTCCCGGGAAGAGAGGTCGGTCAGTATCACAGTTATATGTCCCAGACTCAACGACAGAGGATATGGCTCGACGCCGTGGAAGGAAATCTAGATATTTTAGTCGGTACCAGGAGTTCGCTCTGGATTCCCATGAAGAAGACAGGCATTATGATTCTCGATGAAGAACATGATTCGAGTTTCTACCAGCAGAGTGTTCCCTACTACGACGGAGTCGAGGTAGCGCTTAAGAAGGCCGAATTGCTGAAGATACCCGTAATCCTGGGGTCGGCGACACCCAGAATAGGCCACTTCTTTACGGCTCAAGAAAAGGACCTCGAGCTGTTCGAACTGAAGAGCAGACCAGTAGGCAGCTTCCCTTCTATAGAAATCATAGATATGAAGGAGGAGAAGAACCCGATCATCAGCAAAAAGGCTCTGAAAGAGATTGAAAACACATTGGCATCTGGCAAACAGGTCTTTGTCTTTGTTCATAGAAAGGGGTTTTCCAACTATGTCGTCTGTCACACGTGTGGAAACACCATAACCTGTCCTCACTGCTCCGTATCCATGAGCTATCACAGGACCGACAATATGCTTAAATGTCATTATTGCGGCTTTAGACAGCACGTCCCAAGGAATTGCCCGAGGTGCGGTTCGATGACTCTGTCGGCCAGGGGGTTCGGAACTGAGAGAGTAGAGAACGATCTACAGAGGTTTTTCCCGTCTTCGACAATAATGCGAATGGATAGAGAGACTGTAGACAACCCTGCAGCTTATGAAAAGGCTTTGCTTGAGATCTCAAAAAAGAAGTGCCAGATAATCGTTGGAACAAAGATGATTACCAAGGGACTCGATTTCCCGGATGTTGAGATGGTCCTTGTAATAGATGCCGACCGTCTTATGAGCTTTCCGAGCTTTGACAGTGCCGAAGTCGCTTTCCAGCATATATCACAGGTAAGCGGCCGTTCAGGCAGGGCTGGCGCAGGCAGAGCCTTTATTCAGAGTTTCAGTCCAGAAAATCGAGTTATAAGAAGAGCCTTTGAGAGAAACTACGAGTCCTTTTACGAAGAAGAGATAGCCCTGCGGCGTGAACTGAAATACCCGCCTTTTGTCAGGCTCGTTGAGATTGTTTGCCATGGAGACACCGAGAGAGAAAGCAATCTCCTTGCCGAGACGCTGAAAGGGGAGATAGAAAAATCCGAAAGTCTCTATATCGAGCTCTTTGGTCCGGTTGTTCCGATTCTATCCAAGATCAAGAATAAATTCCGCACGAAATTAGTGATAAAATTGGAGCCCAAAGGAAACATGGTCTTTCTCGAACCTCTGTTAAAGAAACATTCCGCCAACATCCAGGTCATTGTAGATGGCGTCGGCGGAATGCTTTAGTCTTCTAAAGTCCTCTTTTTAACTCACCGGGGAAGAAACATGATACAAAGTGTCCGCCACCGATGTCTTTAAGCTCCGGTTCTTCTTTAGAGCAGACATCTTTGGCTATCGGACACCTTGGATGGAATCTACAACCCGAAGGCGGGTTTATCGGACTTGGAACGTCACCTGCAAGGATAATCCTCTGCTTCTTCTTTTCGGGATTGGCTTCGGGTATTGCAGACATCAGTGATACCGTATACGGATGAAGAGGCTTATCGAACAGTTCCTTTTTACTCGACAGCTCGGCGATCTTCCCGAGATACATGACGGCAACACGTTTGCTGATATGCTTCACTACTCCCAGATCATGCGCTATGAATAGATAGGTAAGACCAAACTCCTTCTGTAGATCGTTCAGAAGATTCAGGATCTGAGCCTGAATCGACACGTCCAGAGCCGATACGGCCTCGTCACATACTATAAGCTTGGGATTAAGGATCAAAGCTCTGGCGACACCGATTCTCTGGCGTTGACCCCCACTGAATTCGTGCGGGAATCTTGACATATGGTCTTTGGAAAGTCCTACCTTCACCATAATATCCGCAACTCTGTCATAGACATCGCTTCCGGTGGCCAGTCCGTGTATTCTTGCACCCTCGCCTATTATGTTTTTTACTCTCATTCTTGGATTCAGAGAAGAGAAGGGATCCTGGAAGATTATCTGTGCGTCTCTTCTGAAAGCCTTTCTCTTGTCTTCTCTGTTAGCCAGCATGGCGTTGACAAACCTGTTTCCATCGCCCCCAAAGTCCTTGAGGAATCTCTCTGCTATAGCCCTGTCGTATTCACTATCAATAGATTTGATAGCGGCTTCAATTGAACCCTTCTCACTTTTAAGCTTGCTCAGAGGCTCAACGTAGGTAGTCTTAAGGTATTTGCGGGCCTTGAAAATAGGCATGAAATAGTAAGTCGTATCTTCGCCGTCCATGATTATCCTGCCGGAAGTCGGCTCATACAACCTCAAAACCGACATCCCTGCAGTTGTCTTTCCGCAGCCTGATTCACCTACCAGCCCGAGCGTTTCCTTCTCATATACGTCAAAACTGACATTGTCCACGGCCTTTACCTGGGCGACGACTCTTCTAAAGACCCCCGCCTTCACAGGAAAATACTTGACCAGGTTATCGGCTCTGAGGAGTAGATTCTTCTGTTCTTTGCTCATGCGCCCTCACCTGCCCTTGCAACCTTTATCGCCTCTATAAGCTTATCCACATACCAGCAGGCTGCGGTGTGATTCTCTTCAATTTCCACCAGAGGCGGTTCTTCCTTTCTGCACTTGTCTGTGGCCAGAGGGCATCTGGTATTGAACCTGCAACCTTCCGGGAAATCAAGAGGGTCGGGTACCACACCGGGGATATTGTAAAGAACCTCTCTATCCTCATCAAGACTGGGAATGGCATTCATCAGTCCCCAGGTGTATGGATGCCTTGGCCTTTTGAAGAGCGTATGGACTTCCGCATACTCAACGACCTTTCCGGCATACATGACAACAACGCGCTGCGCCATCTCGGCAATAACTCCGAGATCGTGAGTAATCATAACCAGTGCCATTCCATACTGTTCTTGAAGTGATTTCATAAGTTCCAGAATCTGTGCCTGAATAGTCACGTCCAGCGCCGTCGTCGGTTCGTCTGCAAACAGAAGCCTGGGATTGCAGGAAAGAGCCATGGCGATCATAGCCCTCTGTCTCATTCCGCCGGACAGCTCGTGAGGATACTCGTCTATTCTCTTCTCGGGTTCTGGAATACCGACTTTGCGAAGCATGTCTATAGCCATCTTTCTTGCCTGTTCTTTGTCCACATCTTGATGGAGTAAAATCGCCTCCATTATCTGAAAGCCAATCGTAAAAACAGGATTCAAGGCTGTCATCGGTTCCTGAAAAATCATCGCCATATCGTTTCCCCGGATCTTCATCATCTGCGATTCGGGAATCGCCATAACGTCTTTGCCTTCAAAGACGATCTTTCCACCGGCAATCTCGCCTTTTTCGTCCAGCAATCTCATCACAGAAAGAGAAGTCACGCTCTTTCCACAGCCGGACTCGCCAACTATACCCAGCGTCTCGCCCGGATACACAGCAAAGGTTACGCCGTCGACTGCCTTGACAATTCCATCTTCTGTATGGAAATAAGTTCTTAAATCGTTTACTTGTAGAAGCGCATTCTTTTTGTCCACAGCACAGACCTCCTCAGCTTCTCATTCTTGGGTCGAAGATGTCTCTGAGAGCATCTCCTACAAGATTCCAGGCGAGGACGAAGAGAATCATCGCAGTACCCGGGAAGACAATTGCAAACCATGATTGATCGAGAAGGGTTATCCAGTTTCTCGAGTATGATAGTATAGTTCCCCAGTCGGCATAGCCAGGCTCAGCCCCAACACCAAGGAAACTCAGTCCCGCGGCAGTTATTACATATGAGCCTATTCTCATGGACATCTGAACAATGACCGGAAAGATAGTGTTTGGCAGTATATGCTTTAGTATTATGATCCAGTCTTTCTGCCCGAGGGCCTTTGCAGCCAGAACATACTGTTCTTCTCTTGCCTGAAGTATATTACCGCGTATGAGCCGAGCCGTACTCATCCA
>LVBU01000242.1 GCA_001603185.1 Thermotogales bacterium Thermo_02
ATAATTATCTATGTGTTGCAGTAATAGTGAGTAAATTCAACTCATCTTAAGCTAGGGGGTGTATTTTGTGAGAAAGACTTTCTTTGTTATTCTGTGTTTGCTAGTCATCTCTACACTGGCTTTCGCGGATCCGGATATTTTCCTTGCTCTAAACGGAGCCGGTGAAGCCGAAACTCTAGATCCCCATTACATGTATGATACTGCTAGTGGTGAGATTGTCCAGAACCTGTATGACAATCTAATCATGTACAATCGGGGTTCTAGTTCCGAGTTCTTGCCAATGTTGGCAACGGAAGTACCCTCTCTTGATAACGGTCTCCTCCAGGACGATGGAGCGACCTATGTGTTCCCGATAAGAGAGGGCGTTAAGTTCCACAGCGGCAATATAATGACCCCGAAGGATGTCGAGTATTCTTTTGAGCGGGCAATCCTCTTTGACAGAGCCAATGGCCCGCAATGGATGATAATCGAGGCTCTTTCCGGCAGTGAATTCTACTCAATTGAAGACTGGTTCGAATCTTACGCGGGAATGGCCTACTCTGAAGCAGTAGACTCCAACAGAAACCCCACTTCTCCTGAAGCGAGAGAGAAACTGATCTCTTTCTACAATGAAGTTGTGGATCCTCTAGTTGAAGTTGAAGATAACACGGTTGTCTTCCGGCTGGCAAAGGCATTTGGCCCATTTATGCAGATAGTATCGCATTATGCTGGCTGGAGTGCGATACTTGACTCTGAATGGTGTAAGGCAAATGGCGCATGGGATGGCAATCCTGATGGCTGGTGGAAGTGGCACGATCTGGAACCTGAAGAAACACCACTACATGCAAAGTCTGCTGGCACAGGCGCTTTCAAACTTGTTGAGTGGGATAGAGCACAGCAGAAGATAATACTCGAAAGGTTCGAAGATTACTGGAGAGGACCTGCAGAACTGAAAACGGTAATCGTATGGAATATCGAAGAGTACTCCACCAGGAAAGCCATGCTTGAGGCTGGAGATGCAGATTTCGCTTATGTGCCGACTCAGTTCAAAGACCAGTGGACCAACGTTCCCGGCATAAAGATATATCAGGGCCATTCGCTTCCAAGTATAACTTCGTTCTTCATGACATGGGAAATAGCCGAGGGTAGCGAATACCTGGGTAGCGGCAAACTCGATGGTAATGGCATTCCACCGGACTTCTTCTCAGACGTACATGTCAGAAGAGGATTCAAGTATTGCTATAACGGCGAAGTCCTGATTAACGATGTAGTAAGAGGACTTGGCGTACTCGTTCCTACCGATCTGCCTGTTGGGTATCTCGGTTTTGATGAGACTCTTCCCGTTCCGGAGTTCAATCTTACGAGAGCAGCTGAAGAGTTCAAGAAGGCCTGGAATGGACAGGTGTGGGAAAAGGGTTTCAAAGTTACCGTTCTCTATAATTCGGGCAATACCATAAGACAGACTGCTGCTGAGATGTTTGCCTATTTCATCAGTCTCATCAATCCCAAGTTCAAGGTTGAGACTGTTGGGGTGCAGTGGCCGACATATCTCGCTTCTTACGCAAAAGGCTGGTTGCCGGCATACTCACTTGGCTGGTTGGCCGACTATGCAGATCCACATAACTTCATTGCTACGTATTATGCTTCTTACGGTACATATGGAGCCGCATTTGGCGACAAGTACACTGAATGGGCAAAGGTTAACCTAGATCCTCTAATAGCCGAGGCCGTTGGAGAACCCGATGTTGAGAGAAGAGAACAGCTATACAAAGACATCCAGAAGATCGTTGTAGATAACGTAATCGGATTCCCGCTTTACAATCCAACTGGATTTGTTGTCTTAAGAGACTGGGTAGATGGTTGGTTTGCCCACCCACTCAGATCTAATCTTTACTACTATGATCTGAGCAAGACGAAGTAGTCTTATAGACTGTCTTCTTTAGGGTCAAAGGCATATGCCTTTGACCCTTTTTATCTACTTGTACTTCAAAACAGCGACCGTATGTTCTATAATTGGATATCTTTTTATCACACACTCCATAATAGAGAGGTGAATCCCGGGTGATTGCCTATATTGTGAGAAGGTTACTTCTTGTTCCATTAATACTTGTTGGAGTAACACTGATAATATTCAGCATGATCTGGGCTCTAGGTCCAGATATGCTTGTTGCGAGCTACATCAAAAGTCCGGACGCGATGAAGACACCGGACGCCAGAGCGAGGATCATCGCCAAATATGGTCTTGATCAGCCTACTGTAGTTCAGTATTTCAAATGGCTGGGCAATGTGGTTCAGGGTGATTTTGGATACTCGCTGGTGGGAAAGGAAGGAGTGCTCCCGGCTATCTTGAGAAGGTTTCCTTACACACTTGAGTTAGCGCTTTATGCGTTTATTCCTGTAGTACTGGTTGCGATATGGCTGGGGGTGGTGTCCGCAGTCAATCAGAACAAGTTTATCGACCAGTTCATACGCGTCTTTGCTTTGGTGGGCTGGTCGCTCCCGGATTTCGTGTTCGGATTATTGCTGCTATTAGTATTCTATTCAATTCTTGGTTGGTTTCCACCCGGAATGATAAGCACGAGATTTGATCTGGTAATGCGCGGGGCAGATTGGAATGCGATAACCAGACTTCCGACTATCGATGCGTTGTTAAATGGGAGATTCGATATCTTCGTAGATGCATTAAGGCATCTGATTCTCCCTGTAATAACTCTCGCTTATCTATGGTGGGCATATCTGTTGAGAATCACTCGTTCCAGCATGCTTGAAGTCTTGAGAAAAGACTACATTAGGACCGCCAGAGCTAAGGGAGTTTCCGAAAGAGTAGTGATTAAGAGACATGCAAAAAAGAACGCAATGATTCCCGTAATAACTGTTGCGGGAGCTTCTGTAGTTGGTCTGCTTGGTGGTACGGTCTTTGTTGAGACTATATTCTCAAGAACTGGAATCGGCAAGTTCTTGGCTGATTCTGCTGCCCAACTTGATTACTGGTCAATCATCGGTGGAGCCTTGTTCTTTTCTCTCATAATGGTTCTTGGCAATCTGATTGTAGATGTCTCTTACGCCCTTGTAGATCCAAGAATAAGACTGGAGTAAGGAGGAACTCATAGATGGCAGTTAAGAGAAAAAGCGAGTTTCGCAAGATAATGAAGAAGTTCTGGACAAACGGTACTGCCGTTCTTGGGGTATGTCTCCTTATATTCTTTACGATTGTGGCTGTTTTTGCCCCACAGATTGCAGGAACAAACGAATTTGGCAACAACTACCAGATACCTCGCGTAAGCTGGTCTTCAAATCCGATACCACCTTCGGCCGAATACCCATTTGGAGTTATTGGCGGAAGAGATGTGTTCTATGGCGTAGTCTGGGGAACCAGAACGGCATTCAGACTTGGATTGATAATAACCGGCTTTGCCGCTCTAATTGGAGTCATAGTAGGATCCATATCTGCTTACTTTGGTGGTTGGGTCGACGAAATCCTGATGAGGATTGTTGACATCTTCCTATCGATTCCCTTTCTAGTAGCTGCAATGGTTATGACTACCATTTTGGGTAAGGGGCTGGATAAAGTAATTGTAGCACTGATTATCTTTGGCTGGATGAGTACGGCTCGGCTCATACGCGGTAATATACTTCAGGCAAGAGAAGAACAGTATGTTCTGGCTGCAAAGGCCCTCGGGCAGAAAGACTGGATCATAATACTAAAG
>LVBU01000243.1 GCA_001603185.1 Thermotogales bacterium Thermo_02
CAGAGGCGAGAGGTATGAAGAGCGCGATCTTGATCTGTTGAGTGGCCCGGGGGGATTACACCCCCAGGATCTCCCAGAACCGAACATGAACCTCTCGATTCATCCGGCTCCTATTATCCAGCCGCATAGTGTATCTCCATAGTCCATTGAACAAAGAGCTTGGGTTGTCTTTGAGCGATTCTCTTCAACCATTTTCTCGCTCGTACAAGACCTTTCGTTTCTTGTACTTGTTTCTAACCCATTGAACAAAAGCTCTGTTCAGATGGAAAGCCGTTCTTCAGCGATGAAAAGGTTGTCGAATTCGAAAATGTTTTAAGCGTTTCACTGAAAAGAAGCCCAAGGGGTAGACCGAAAAAAAGTGACGCTGTAGAAAATATGGTTCCATTTTCTACAGGAAAATGGTAGGGTCAAGAGATGCGATTCGGTTTAGGCAAGAGCTGCTTTGCAGCGGATCCCAGAAAATAGGGACTCCATTTTTTGCTATAATCTTTGTTGATTTAGAGCGAGATCCCGTAGACAGAATAAATAGGGACAGACTCTATTTTTTGATATAATCTGTGTTGGTGGATTTGCGAGATCCCGTATGAGATCACTACGGGATGACGGGGACGGAGCCGATGCGAAAAACAGCGAGCGAAAATTGGGTACAGACATGAAGATATCTGTCAGTCCCCATTTTCGCCTCAGGTTCAGATTGATCACGGTTTTTCGCCAGTTTTTCTCTTTGTGAGGTGGTTGTATGCCCAGGAGAGCAAGGGTTGTCTTTGAGGGTGTGGTTCATCATATTACCCAGAGAGGCAATTACAGACAGAATGTCTTTGAAGATGATTCCGATAAAAGGAAGTATGTCGAATTCATAAGGGAGTATTCAGAAAAGTATGGAATGAAGATATACGCTTATTGCCTTATGAGCAATCATGTTCACTTCATAGCCGCTCCTGTTAAAGAAGATTCGCTCGCGATGACTTTCAAATACTCGAACATGAGGTATTCGAGCTACTTCAACAAGAAGAACAAGAGATCAGGCCATCTATGGCAGGGAAGGTTTTATTCCTGTCCTTTGCAGTATGAACATGCGCTGGAGGCCTTAAGGTATGTGGAGAGAAACCCTGTGAGGGCGAACATAGTAGAGTTTCCTTGGGAGTATGAGTGGTCGAGCGCGAGGGAGCATGTGGGATTTTATGCGGAGATAGAAACTTCCACTAAAAGCGAGGACAATAAACCTGTGGACAAACGCCGGAAGACCGTCAGTCGCCGATTGATTCACAGTTCTTCGATTTCTGGAGCGGAGAAGGCGTCTGACAATAATGATTTATCTTCTCAGGCTTCAGTTACTTCTTTTAGGGGTATTCCACTTTGCTCATTGAAGGATCTTGATCTTAACTTGAGTGTTGAAGGCTGGAGAGAGTTTCTCGGTTTCCCCGATGAAGATGACTTTCTCAGTAGAATCAGGGGAAGCACGTCTTCTGGAAAGCCGTTGTTTGCACAGGAACTTGTCGCCGGTCTCGAGAAGGAGCTCGGCGTATCACTTAGCATTAAGCCGAGAGGAAGACCGAGGAAAGAGCAGCTTTAGGAGAGAGAGCCTGAATTGTCGTAAGAATTATGTCTCTCCCTCTTAATCTCGTGCTCTCGATCTCTCTTATCAGAGGGATAACGGCTCTTGACGCTCTTACGAACGAAGAGAAAAGCTCCTAGCTCCGGAAGAACCGTGGCAGGTTGTGCGTTGTGGGTTGTCGGTAAGAACTAAGAACTAGAAACGTGGACGCGAAGCGTCGGAACGAGGAACCGCTCTTCTGCTCTCCAAGGACGGGTCCACGATCTTGGACGAAGTACGAAGGACGGCTCCTGGCGTTCTTCTCACTGTCATCCCGTAGTGCTCTTATACGGGATCTCAGTTCTTGCTCTTTCTGCCCAAAGACAGAGATGCCGGATCAGGTCCGGCATGACGGGAATGGACTGTCATCCCGTAGTGCTCTTATACGGGATCTCAGTTCTTGCTCTTTCTGCCCAAAGACAGAGATGCCGGATCAGGTCCGGCATGACGGGAATGGACTGTCATCCCGTAGTGCTCTTATACGGGATCTCGTTCCTCGGTATCCCCACCCCGCGAAGCGATACTGGCGGCGGGATGTTCTTCCCGCCAAAAAATGGAGTCCCTATTTTATGGAAGTAAAGTATATTAAACCCCAATCGCTATAATGGTATAATGTAATAAACTAAATGGGGGTGCGATATGGTAGACCTTCAACCCTTTTTTGAGATCCAGGAGAGACTTCTCACTTCTGTTCCTACAGAGTTCAAGCGGTATGCATATGAGCTTATTGATTGGAATGATCGGCTTCTGGGAATCGTGGGAGCCAGAGGCTGTGGAAAGACAACTTTGCTTCTGCAGAAGATCCTCGAGAAAGGACAGAAGGGTTTTCTATACATCTCCGGGGATAATCCCTTAGTTCTCAGAGAGGGAATATATGCCATAGGAGACACGTTCTTCAAGCTTGGCGGAAAGACGTTAGTGGTAGATGAATCTCATAGGCAGCCAAGATGGGCAAACGATATCAAGGCCTTGCACGACTCGCATCCGGGAAAGCAGATTTACTTCTCGGGCAGCTCGAGATACTCCGTAGTGAAAGGTACCGCAGATCTTTCAAGGCGAGCAATATTGAGCGAACTACGGCATCTCTCATTCAGAGAATTCGTCAATCTGGAGAAAGACGAAGACTTTCCCCCATTAAGCATTGGTGAGCTCCTCGAGAATCACACAAATATCTGCAAAAAGCTTCAGAAGCTACAGCCGCTGGAGCTGTTCAGGGAGTACTTGAGAACCGGTTCATACCCTTTCCGGCTTTCGTACGGCTCTTACTACGAGAGAATACTAAACACTCTAGACAAAGCGATTTATCAAGATGTTGTCGAGCAAGACTCGCTGAGAGGCGAGGCGGCGACAGTCATTAAGAAGATCATCGCCTTTGTAGCAACCAGTGTTGTTCCTTCAATCTCTCCCGAGTCGCTTTGTAAGGAGTTAGGAATAACCAAAGTCACCTTATACACCTATCTAGATTCTCTTGAGAGGGCCGGAGTTCTGAAAAGAGTTCTTCCGTGCGGAAGAGGAATGAAAGGAATGCGCAGCGGTTCAAAAGTCTTTCTCGGTGAAACCAATCTCTACTATGCTCTCGGCCTTTCACAATGGAATCTTGAGGCTAACATGGGAACAATACGCGAAGCCTTCTTCGTTTCGCAAGTTAGTCATCTGGGGATTTGCGTGCCGGCCAGCGGTGACTTCACCCTGAAAGAAAAAAACAAGGAGATAACTTTTGAAGTCGGTGGTCCAGACAAAGGAAGACGCCAGCTAAAGGACTCTTCAAACGGATTCGTACTGCGTGATGGCATCGAAATCGGATTCGAGAACATCATCCCGTTGTTCCTCTTAGGATTTCTCTATTAGCGGCGAAAACGGTGACTGACGGGCTCCTGACGTCTGTCCCCGATTTTCGCGTCTCGTGTTTTCGCTCTTCCGCTCTTACCAGACCCTAAACCCCAAACCCCAGACCCCAGACCCGTTCTCGTCTCTCCCTCTCTCTTCATCTCGTGTTTTCGCTCTTCCGACCTCTCACCTCTGGTCTTTGCCAAAGCCAAGGACGGGTCCATGATCTTGGACGAAGGACGAGGGACGTCTCTTCTGTTCTTCTTGCTCTTACCAGACCCTATACTCCAAACCCCAGACCCGTCTCGTCGTCTCTCCTTCTCTCGTCATCTCGATTCTCTTCTTGCTCTTCCAAGCGCTCTTCAGCCGCGGAGCGGAACTGGCATCGCGAAGCGATACTGGCCTGCGTAAGCAGACTGGCAAAGGCGAAGCCTTTACTGGCG
>LVBU01000244.1 GCA_001603185.1 Thermotogales bacterium Thermo_02
GCTGATAACTGTGAAGTGCACATGTGGTGCAGAACATAAGTTTTACTCCACAAAGACAAACGTTAAGATCGACCTTTGTTCCAGCTGTCACCCCTTCTTCCGTGGTGATGCTTCTTCTATGATACTAGATACCGAGGGAAGGGTACAGAAATTCAGAAATAAATACGGGGACAATTACTGAGATCCGGCGTTATACGCCTTTCTCTAGTATAGAGTCAATTGGAGGTTAGTCATGTGATTGTGAAAGTGGGTACCGTTGTTGAGGGAAACGTGGCTTCTGTAAAGAAGTTTGGAGCTTATGTAACACTGGAAGGCGGAGAAGAAGGGTTCATACACATCTCGAAAGTCGCAAGGGAGTATGTGAAGAACATCGAAGACTATCTCAAGGTTGGCCAGAAAGTCGAAGCAAAGGTGCTGGGTACAACGAAAGACGGTAAGTGGGAGCTCTCGATAAAGGATCTCAAGAGTAAGGGATCAGACGAAGGGCCTTCAAATCAAGACTTCGAGAAGAAACTGGCAAAGTTCATGAGGGATAGTGGTGAGAAGATATCTGCCTTCAAGAGAAGACTCGACAAGAAGAGAGGTATCCGTAAAAGACCATAAAAGAAATTATTAGATAGCAGGGGAGCTTACAGGCTCCCCTTTTTGTTCGAAAAAACTCTAAATAACTCGATTGCAAGAGCAGAGTGGTGTTCTTAGACTGTATTCGAGCAAGAACGTCTTAGATACCGTATAATCTTAGTAGAAGCTTAAGAATGGAGGTTGATTTCATGTACTTCCTTGAGAAAGTAATGGCAGTTCCCAGACTACCGGAGAAGCTAAGCAGGCTAGAAGAGCTGGCAAAGAATCTGTGGTGGAGCTGGAACTACAAATCCCAACAGATGTTCAAATATATCGATCAAGAGATGTGGTACCAGGAGAAGAGAAGCCCCGTAAGGCTTCTCAGGCGCATAAGGCAGGAGCGTCTGTACGAACTGGAAAGCGACAAAGAGTTTCTGTCCATGTACGATGATGTTCTTAAGGATTTCGATCAATATATTCAAGATCAAGACACATGGTTGCAGGGCCATTATCCCGAACGCAAGGATCAGTGTATCGCTTACTTCTGTGCGGAGTATGGTTTCCATGAATCATTTCCCATATACTCCGGAGGACTTGGAATACTGGCAGGTGATCATCTAAAGACGGCCAGTGATATGGGGCTTAACTTTGTCGCCGTCGGACTCCTGTACAGAAACGGTTATTTCGAGCAGAGGATAGACGAGTCCGGCTGGCAGCAGAACATATACAGTCGTTACGACTTTGAAGACTTTCCGGTTATACCGGCCCGCGATAATAACGGCGACGAGGTCTATATAAACGTCGATTTTCCCGCACGAAAGGTCTGGGCAAAGATCTGGACTGTCAATGTTGGCAAGATAAATCTCTTTCTTCTGGACACGGATATCTTGCAGAATGAACCGGAGGACAGGAAGATAACTTCAAATCTGTATGGCGGCGACCGCGAAATGCGCCTGAAACAGGAGATCCTTCTCGGCATAGGAGGTGTCCGGGCGCTAAGGGTTATGGGTTATGATCCCAAGATCTGGCATATGAACGAAGGTCATGCAGCCTTCCTGTCACTCGAGAGGGTTCGCGAATATGTGCAGGGAAAAGGCCTTGACTTCGCGACTGCAGTAACACTTGCCAAGTCCAGCAATGTTTTCACGACTCACACGCCGGTTCCCGCCGGTAATGACACTTTCGCTCTGGAGATTATTGAGAAGTACTTCAGAGATTTCTGGGAGAAGCTGAAGACCAACCGCGAGGAATTCATAGAGCTCGGGCTTGAGAAGTTTCCAGGAGGCGGTCAGCATTACAGCATGACTGTTCTTGCTCTGAGACTGTCTGCTATGTCAAATGGCGTTAGTGAACTCCACGGGAGAGTAAGCAGAAATCTCTGGAATCACATATACCCGGATCTTCCAAATGTCGAGGTCCCAATATCTCACGTGACGAACGGCGTTCATATATGGACTTGGCTCAATCCCGAGATAGTGAAGCTACTCGATAGATATCTTCCCCATGACTGGCACGAGCGGGTCGACGATCCGGAGGTCTGGGACAAGGTCGATGAGATTCCCGAAAAGGAGATCTGGGATCTCCACATGCAGCTGAAGTCGAGAGCCAGGACTTTTCTACAGGGTAGATTGAAGAGACAGAGAAGGCGCTTGGGCGAGACTATTGAAGATCTAATGGAAGTTGAGGATGCGCTCGCTGAAGACGTTCTCACTATAGGCTTCGCAAGAAGATTTGCCACCTATAAGAGAGCCACCCTGATATTCAAGGACATCAACAGGTTGAAGGCAATCATCATGAATTCCGAGCGTCCGGTTCAGTTCGTTTTCGCCGGCAAAGCCCATCCGGCTGATGATCCGGGCAAAGAACTAATAAGAAAGCTCTATGAGATCTCAAGGACTCCAGAGTTCAAGAACAGAGTAATAATAGTGGAGAATTACGATATGAATATCGCCAGACACCTTGTAAGTGGGGTAGATATATGGCTCAACACACCCAGAAGACCTCACGAAGCAAGTGGTACGAGCGGTGAAAAGGCCGGAATGAACGGCGTCCTCAATTTCAGTGTGATGGACGGCTGGTGGGTAGAAGGCTTTGATAGCAAAAACGGCTGGGCGATCGGTGATAATAGAGATTATCAGGATCACGAGCTTCAGGATCGAATCGACTCGGTATCGATATACAGTACCCTGGAAAAAGAGATCATACCTCTTTACTACTCGAGAGACGAAGACGGCACGGCCAGCGGTTGGGCGGAGAGAATGAAAGACTCCATCAGGGAGATCGGCAGTAGATTCAACACTCACCGAATGCTCTCCGATTATCTCAGTCACCTGTATTTCCCAGGAGCAGATCTTTTCGATCAGGTACAGAAAGACGATTTCCATCTTGCGAAGAACGTTGCCGGCTGGAAGGAGAAGTTCAGTTCTAACTGGAACGCGATAAGGATCAAACCGAATATCCAGACAGACAATACTGCCAAGTCCATAAAGGTAGGCCAGGAGATATCTCTCTCGGCAAACGTCTATCTAGGAACTATGGATCCTTCAGAAGTTATGGTAGAGATCTTTGTAGCACGAATGGAAGAGACTGGCGAGTTGCTGAGCTTCAAGCTCTTTCCGATGCAGCTGATAAAGGAGGATGTTCATGGCGAGTACGTCTACGGGGGGCGCTTCACAGTTCCGGAAGAAGGGAAGCTTGCCTATACTATACGAGTAGTACCTAATCCCGAGAAGTTACCCGATAGATACTTCATACCTATCGCCAGATGGACTTCCTGATAACTATAAAAGACCCGCCTGACGGCGGGTCTTTTACCTATTTGAAAAGTCGCTCAGAGTTCTCTCGAAATCACCGGGGTCGATATCACCCCAGATTAGAGCCCTGTAAAGTCCGGGTACAGCCTTGATCGCTTTCAGTTCCTCTTCTAAGAATACTCTCTTTCGCGGATCATACATTTCTTCTATAATGATCTCAGTAGATTCTGAACCTGAGCTAATCATGCCGATTACCGCATTATAGACCTCTGTAATCTCTCCTTCTCTCAAACCGAGTTTTTGAAGCTGTTCAAATATTTCATGATTGTCGTTTCCCTCGGCGATCATCCTGAGAACCATGTTAACGTAATCGGGAAAAGTCATCGGTAAATCAGGCACCTCCTATAATCTCTCTAAGTCGCAGGGCATTGTTAACGGCTCTGCCCATATAGCAATTGTTGAAAAACACATAGACGTCCAAGCCTCGCTCATGAAATTCTAGCACATCCAGGGCAAAACTTCTCAGATCGCTGTCCGTATAGTTATAGTTGTACCTCTCGCTCCCTTCACTGACAAACCAATCGGGATTTCTGCCATGCAACCTGAAATAAGCACTGTGAGAACTGCAAACGGGCAGATACGGGAAGAGGTTTCCCAAACGCGGTTCGTCGACGGTTGCAGGAATCACGGAAATTCTCTTGACAAAGTCTAAAATCTCTCCACTCGCCCAACTGTCGTGTCTGAACTCGAAAACTAGCTTTCTGTCTTCGGCCCCAAAGATATCGGCCACCCTCTCAAGATACAGCCTGTTTTCTTCAGTAGATTTGAAAGACCAGGGAAACTGAAAGAGAATCGGACCCAATCTCCCTTCCTGTCTCATCGGTTCAATCGCCGAGCAGAAATCGTGCTGGACACCGGCAACGCTTTCTTGATCTGCATGCCAGAATTCATGGGTCACCTTGCCCGGAGCTTTGATAGCAAACTTCATATCACCGGGGACCTGTCTCAGCATTCCCACTATAGTCTTGTATGAAGGCATACGATAATAGGTGAAGTTCAACTCAACTGAGTTGAATCCCCAGACTGAATAGTAA
>LVBU01000245.1 GCA_001603185.1 Thermotogales bacterium Thermo_02
CAATTATTGAATCGACTTTTGTTTTGGAGGTGGACCATGAAGTTTTCTATAACCAACTGTCCCGTCTGTGGAGGGAAGATGACTATCACAGAGTACAAGTGTGATAGTTGCGCAACGACTATAAAAGGGCGATTTGAACTCGATGATATTATGAAGCTTTCACCCGAACAACTAGAGTATCTGAAGGTCTTCATAAAGAACCGTGGAAATCTCTCTGAGGTTCAGAAAGAATTGGATATCTCCTATCCGACAGCCAGAAACAGACTTGAGGATATTGTAAGAGGAATGGGGTATCAGGTGGTCGACAAGGACCGGGAAGAGGCTTCGAAGATTCTTGAGAAGCTTGAATCCGGAGAGCTGCAACCGGACGAAGCGCTTGAAATGCTTAGAAAAGTCCGAAAGAAGAAGTAGGTGAGCTTATGGAGAGGGTTGAAGTTCTCAAGGTACTGAAACTGGTAGCTGATGGAAAGATCTCACCGGAACAGGGAACGGATCTTCTGGCCGAGTTTGTGGAAAGCGACATAGAGAAGAAGACAACTGGAAGGTTCAACATTGAGATTCTGAACAAAGACACCGGCAAAGTCGAAGCCAATATTCGTCTTCCCGTGAAACTGGCGAACTTCGTCGGGAATATCCTCAGGGAGAAGGAAGCAAACTTCAAGATAGGTTCAGAGAGAATAGATGTAAACATAAAGGAGTTGCTGGACGAAGTCATCAGTACCGGAGAAGCAGTCGAAATAGAAGCCGATGAACGAAGAATAACAATAAGAATAGAAGAATAGGGGGATGGTCATGGAGAAGAAATTTGAATTTGATAGCGCTGGAATAGAACTGCTGAAGGTTAGCGCCGCCAGCGCCGATCTTCAGATCGAACCTGTAGAACAGGGCAATATAGTTGCATACGTTGATGTTAAGGGAGAAGACTACGTTCCTGAAGCGGAGAAATCAGGCAAAAAGCTGAGTATAAGATTTCAGAAGGGTACGAACATAGGAATTCCCTTTATAAAAAATCTCTTTGACAAACAGGCAGAGATTGACAATATTAGGCTTCAGGTACCCAAGAGTATTCTGGAAATGGACATAAATAACGCTTCAGGAGACATTTCACTTGAGGATTTTGATCTGGCAAATCTGAAAATCAACAACGTTAGCGGTGATGTGAAGATGCAGAACTGTGTCACAAAAGATCTTCAGTTCAATACTGTAAGCGGTGATCTCTCTTTCGTGGCTTCGAACTACGCCAGAGGGAAGTTCAACTCCGTGTCCGGAGATCTAATGATAAAGGGTCTTCCTCCCATGAAAAGAGATACCGGTGTGTCTTCGGTTAGCGGAGATACTGTTATCTATTACTCAAAGGAACCGAGATTTGACGCGTCAATATCTTCGGTAAGCGGGGACATGAATTCTGATTTCACTCTCGTAAAAGTCGACAAGAAACGTTACCGCTCTACAAAAGGCGACCCTCAGGAGTACATTAAGATGAGCAGTGTTTCCGGCGATCTGATAATAAAAGCAAAGTACTCGGGTTCTGAAGCGAGAGAGGTTGCCGTAGAAGAGCCCGCCACGACCGAAAACCACAAAGTTCCCAAACCGTCTGTAGTCGAGGAGAACCTTCAGGATCACGAAACAATGAAGATAATCACTCTCTTCCACGAAGGAAAACTGACCGAAGACTATGCCCGGGAGATGCTGACTATACTCGGTTACACCGAAGCGGAGATAGAAGAGATGCTGAAAGTCGATGAAGAGCTGAGGAAGCTTAAAGAGACGGAGCTCGAAGAGCTAGATGAAACAACTGACGAGATAGATAAGCCCGAAAAGCCGGAGAAGATAAAAGAAGTAAAAGAGGTAATAAGAGATATAAAGGAAGTTAAAGATATAAAGGGTGTGAAGGATGCAAAAGAAGTAAAGGACATGAGAGAGGTTTCCGGCGATCCTGAAGAAACCACCCCAGAAGAGAAAGAAGGTGATAAGTAATGAGATTCGGAGCAATAGTTGCGATATTTATCGGATTACTGATAATACTTTCGGTGACACACGTGCTGCCAAGTTTCTTCTTTGCAGTTCAGATGTTTTTTGCCATAGTATTCCTTTACAACGGGCTGAAGGTATTCAGAAGGTTCAAAGCCGAGCATATGGGAAGTCTCATCTTCGGAGGAATTCTCGTATTCGACCTTCTGATAGACGCGAACATAATTAAGGGATTCAGTGGCTGGAGTTTCTGGGCGCTAGTGGTCGCGATGATCGGATCTTACATTGTCGGCTGGGGAATAGTCACCCTCTTCAGGAGGAGCTTTTTTCGGGTTGGAAAGGACCCGGTCTCTTCTCGCCAGACGATAAACATTTCCAGGCCGGAAGAGTTCAAAGAAATGGAGATAGAGCTGGAAGCAAATCTGACAAAGGTTCTCCTGATGGACAATTCTGCGAACGGGTTGGACGCGAATATTAGCTATGACAAACTCAGCTTCAACGGAAACCTTCAGTACAATATGGATCGCTCAAAGGCCACTTTAAAGGCGAAATGTAAGGCCAGAGCCGGAGTTTCGAGCGTTCTTTCGAAATCCAGATTGAACATGGAAGTCAGTCCCAAGCCTCTTCTAAGGCTTGAAGCGATACTCGATGGAGCCGATACGGTGCTTGATTTCTCTAACCTGAGCCTTGACAGGGCAAGAATAAAGACATCTCTTTCGAGACTGTCCGTCATCCCCTCTACCCTTAAGGATTCCATTGTAGACATCGATTGCGAAGTCACTTCTCTGAATATCAGGGCTCCGAAAGATGTCGGTATAATGATAGTCCACGAAGGCGAACTCAACTGGAGCAATTTCAACAATCTGATGGAAAGAGAAAAAGGGTATGTTTCCACCAATATCGACCGTGTCAAAACCACCTGCCAGATAAACATAAAATCCGATATGTCAAAGATCTCCATCGACTGGATCTGAAACGGATCGAAGACTGCCGGCCTTTTGGCCGGCGGTTTTTTTTGGACCGCTTAAGGTGAGGTCCAATTAACAGAACTGACCGTCGAAAGAGTCTAATAATTGTTATATAATCAGGTTGCCGGAGTCCATTCTCCGGATTTGTCAGGTTAATCCAGCTAAACTTGATAAGAGTGTAGAAT
>LVBU01000246.1 GCA_001603185.1 Thermotogales bacterium Thermo_02
ATGAACATGTATATATCATAAATTATCCGTGTTCGCAGACAAGCGTCTAAAAAGAGAGTAGTCTCTATCGAAAGAAAGAGGACCCCGAAAGGATCCTCCTTTAGTGTTCACAGATTCCTAATCAAGATATCAAACCGGTCTCAAGGTGCCGGCAAAGACCTGCCAGGCGAGAACGCTCTTTGCAACCAGACTGAGCAGAACGTACATACTCTCGCCGAAGAGGTAATTCTTCCACGGACCGATCTTCTTGTACTGGAGAAACATGTTTATTGCAAAGCTGTTGAAGAAGACCAGGAAGGTGATGAGAATCGCATATACGAAAGACGGAAACTGAACGTCGGCCTTTCCCAGAGAAGTGAACAGATACGTGAAGACTGCTATCCATGCTACTGCTCCGGCAATACAACCATATATGAAGGCCGTCCAGTCTGTCCTTTCAGTTGTCTGATTGTGCAACTCCATCATCAGGCCAAAGAGATTCATTATTCCGTTGACTGTGAAGAGAAGCATGAGACTTACTATATCCGTCATTCCCGAGAACAGAGCAATCGCGACAATCATTACCGAAGAACTGACCGAGTATTCATACCATCTAGCGTAGTTTATGCCCTTCGCAAGATTTCTTGCATACCATTTGAACCCGAAGGTCGAAACGGTGAAGTGAGCGATTGCCGACATCAAGAGAAAGCTTGCAACGAAGGGACCCATCCTGAGACTCATCAGGTTCTCGGTCGCGGGAACTAGCTTCATAATATCGCGATCGAGAGTCACATAGTTTCTGGTTATGATAAGTGCAGAATCGTTACTGAGAGCTAACATGAAGATACCCTGCACGAGATGAAGGACACCCATTACGATGTTGTAGATTCTAAGCTTTTTGTAAACGGAATCCATTTATACCAATCCTCCTTTTCTTTAATAATTCAAATTTACACCATTTACGTCAGATAGCAGTCAAAGAAAATGAGAGTATCCACACAAGTCTTTTCAGATCAAAAGGGAGGCGTAGTATGAGAAAGTTTGCTGCTTTGATTATTGGTTTTTTAATTGTTGTGACAGGTCTTTCGGAAACACTGGCGAGTTTCGGGGAGTCTGGCGATAACGGTTACTCTGCGGTAGTTATAAACCTTGTGAGTGTCGAGCAGAAACTGAAGATAGAGCTGGAAGAGAACGCATCTACCGGTTATGTCTGGGAGTGGGAAGCGATTGCTCCCGAATCCATGTCTCTATTCTCGAAAGAGATAATTTCTAATTCTGAATCGTCGGATGAGGTCGATGGAGCGCCGGCAAGAGTAACCTGGCTCTTCAGTCCAAGTATCGTCGGCAGATCGACCATAGTCATGAGGCTTTTTAGACCATGGGAAGGAAAAGAAGCGGCTATCGATATAAGGGTGTATAACATAATCGTCGAAGACGAGTTTCTTAACGAGTGCCGCCCTCAGTACGTTTACCTTCTTGACCCTTCTTCAGCGAATGTCTCTCAGGGAGGGGTCGTAGAAGTAGCTATTGAGGGGATCGAATCAGAAGTCTCGAATTGGGATTTCACACTGTCAAATCCAGATGTCATACAATTTCTGGAGAAACGCAGTCTCGAATGTGATGAAGACCGACCAGTTATTGGAGCGGGACTTCAATCGAAGACTCTTTTTCGATTTCTAACTGTCGATCGTGGAACATGCCTGTTGAGGTTTCATAACGCTCTTCCGGAGGCGCGAGCTGAAGATATGGACAGCGTTTCTGTCTTCTTCTCAATCACATCTCAATAATCAGGGGCTCATTTGATGGCATAGTGCGAACCACCGCTTCCAGGTGGGGTATCTCTTCATAGCTCTGCAGGTCGCAGCAGATTGCAGAACCGGAACCGCTGACAAACCAGTAACGGGGGTTTCGGGCTTCTACCCAGTCGATAATCTCCCGCATTCTGCTGTCTGTGGCGATTCTGTAGGGTTGATGGAGTCTGTCAGATGTGAACCCGAGAGCTTCGTCGAACCTGCCCTTTGAGATCCTGGACAGAAAGAGCGCCAGGGTTCTCAGATTGGCCAGCGCATCTTTGAAGGGGACAGTCTCAGGTATCGCCCTCCGCATTTCTTCTGTGGAGAGCTTGAAGTCTGGCACCAGAAAGGTCAGTGGGAAACGGGGGACCTCAAATCTTTCGTACTCCAATCTCTCGCCGTTATAGAAAGAAACGACCAGACCTCCGAGCATACAGGGGAGTACGTTATCTGGATGGCCTTCGAGTTCGACCGCTATCTTAAGCAGTTCGCCAATCGGAGTCGTCGCGCCGCTCATGACATTCGCGATGAAGAGCGCAGCGGCAGTGGCGGCTGCACTTGACCCAAGTCCCCTTGCCGGCGGTATCTCGCACTCCTGAATTATCTGAACTCCCGCTATCCTCTTCCCGGTCTTCTCTTCGAATCTTTCAAAGGCCCTTTCGAAAACCTCATAAGCGTTATCTATATCCTGCCCATATCTGCCAATACAGAGGACTTTAAGCCCTTTTGCTTTCTCAAATTGTACGGTATTTTGCAGTCTAATAGCCATACCGACCACATCGAAACCGCTTCCCATATTCGCTGTTGTTGCCGGAACTCTTAACCTCATGATTCGAGTCCAACCTCTCTGACTACCGCCGAAACATCGTTTTGAACAATGCTGGGTTTCTCTATCGAGCTAAGCACGGCGTCCGGATCCTTGAGACCATTGCCTGTCAGCGTACAGACAGACACATCCGAAGGTTTTAGAAGCCCCTGAACGGCCTTCTTCAAAAACCCTCCAAAGGAAGCCGCAGATGCCGGTTCACAGAACACACCCTCTTCACTGGCCAGCATTTTCTGTGCCGAGAGGATCTCCTCGTCCGTCAGCGCTTCAATAACACCTCCAGATTCATCGCGGGCCTTCTCAGCTTTCTTCCAGCTTGCGGGATTGCCTATCCTTATAGCCGTAGCTATAGTTTCAGGCTTTTCAAAGATACGTCCGTAAACGATAGGCGCCGCACCTTCGGCCTGGAAACCCATCATTCGGGGTAGTTTTGTAGAAAGACCTCTTTCGTGATACTCTCTATACCCCATCCAGTAAGCGGTAATGTTGCCCGCGTTACCTACGGGAATGAAGTGGTAATCAGGAGCATCGCCGAGAGTGTCTACTATTTCGAATGCAGCGGTCTTCTGACCTTCGAGTCTGTAAGGATTTACACTGTTTACAAGGGTCACAGGATAGTTTTCAGAAATAACCTTTGCCAATTCAAGACAGTCGTCAAAGTTCCCGTCTATCTGTATAACCTGAGCTCCGTAGATCATTGCCTGTGCGAGTTTACCGATGGCTATCTTTCCGACCGGAATGAGTACGATCGACTTCAAACCGGCTCTGGCAGAGTAAGCTGCGGCCGATGCCGAAGTGTTGCCGGTCGAAGCGCAGATTACTGCCTTCGAGCCCGCTTCCATAGCCTTCGCTATCGCCATTACCATTCCTCTGTCTTTGAAGGACCCGGTCGGATTAGCGCCTTCGTATTTTGCAAACGCATTCGTCCTTAGTCTTCTGCTTGTATTCACCAGATGTATGAGAGGAGTATCACCCTCGAGAAGAGTAATTCTTGGGGTTGAAGCCGTAACCGGCAAAAAGCTTTCGTAGCTTGCGATTACTCCCTTCATTCGATCTCCTCCAGACTGAAGGCACTGTGTATAGCCTTCACGGCGATCGCCGATTTTTGGCTATCGATCACGACCGAAATTCTACTGTTGCTGGCGCTGATCATGTCTATGTTTATTCCTTCGTTGGCAAGTGTATCGAAAAGAGTTGCAGCGATCGCTGGAGAAGAAGTCAGATTAATTCCGACTATGGATACCTTGGCTATCGCTTCCTCTATGGTTATCTCCAGTGCGTCGCTACGTTTCTTGAGTATTTCGCGGTTGAGATTGACCAGATCGGCCCTGTGAACTGTGAATGCCATGGTATTTACTTCGCCGCTCCGCATGCTCTGAATTATCATGTCTATGTTCACGTTTTGATCGGCCAATGTCCTGAGAACTCTCGCTGCGATTCCCGGCCGGTCGGGTACGCTATGCAGTACGACCTTCGCAATACTCTCTTCAGAAGTAACCGCTCTTACAATTGGACTTTCCATCTTAGATCCCCTCCAAATCAAAGTGCCCCTTGCATTCGAATGTGCGTTTTTCACGAGAACCTTAATATCATACTTTCTGGCGAACTCCGAAGCGCGACTCTGCAATACCTGAGCGCCCTGTCTAGACAGCTCCACCATCTCTTCCCAGGAAATCTCCTTTATGGGGCGCGCAGATGCTACTATCGAGGGATCGGCAGTGTAAACGCCGTCGACGTCTTTGTAAATCTCGCAAAGCTGTGAGCCTAGAGCTTTGGCCAGAACGACGGCTGTGAGATCAGACCCTCCCCTTCCCAGCGTCGTAATCTCTCCGGAGTAAGTAGTTCCCTGGAAGCCCGCGACTACCGGGACATACTCGCTGGCTATATAGCGGTTTATCAGATCGGAATCGACGTCTAGAACTCTGGCGTTTGAGAATGTCGAATCCGTGCGTATTCTCGCTTGATTTCCCGAAAGTGAAATCGCCTTCAGGCCCAATTCCTGAATCGCCATTGCAACAAGCGCAATTGACTTCTGTTCTCCGGTGGCAAGTAACATATCCAGTTCTCTGCTATTTGGCTTGCTCGAAACTTCTTTTGCAAGTTCGTTCAGCGTATCGGTCTCCAGACCCATCGCCGATACTACGAGAACCGGCTTCACTCCACTCAAGACTTTCTTCTGGACCCTTCTGGCGATATCTTTTATCTTTCCCGGTGTGTCGACCGAAGTCCCTCCGAACTTCATTATAACCACCGAGTTGTTCTGTTTCTCGGCATATCTTGAAGCTCTCAGGATATCGGATATGATTGCGGTAGCAGTCGGGTAGGCTCCGGCGCCTTCGCCTCGAAGAATGAAACGGCCCGAGAGATCGGTTTCGACTTCGATCGCGTTTTCGACACCATCGACGCTCCATAGAGGATCATCTCTACCTACCTCCAGAGGTCTTACCGAAGAGACATTGTTCTCGAAATCTATACTCCCGACAAGTTTCAGCTTGTTACCCGATCTACAGACCTCCATAATCCGTGCGGCAGTTATATCCTCGATCCCGGTTGTGTCAATAACCGAAATACCCGGGAAGTGGCCGGTCTTAACCCCCTGCAAGACCGAAAGCTTGTAAGCGGCATCGAAGCCTTTGACATCGCTAGAAGGATCGGCTTCGGCGAACCCCTTATTCTGAGCTAGACTTAAGGCCTGCTCATAGTTCATACCCTCTTGCATCATAGTCAGAATGAAATTGGTTGTCCCGTTGAAGATCCCTCTGATCCTTCTGATACCGTGAAATATGAGGTAGTCCTCGAGAAGAGAGACTATCGGGATACCACCTCCGACAGCGGCCTCAAAAAAGAGGTTGCTGGCTGAAAAACCTTCCACAAGTTCATTCCCGAACTCCGAGATCAGCATTTTATTCGCGGTCACGACGGTTCTGTTAAGCTCCAGAGCCTGTCTCACGAGCCTTCTCGCGGGGCCCGTCCCGCCAATAGTTTCGACAACTATATCGCTGTTGATTATCAGATCTTCGAAATCTTCGGCGACGAGCTCCTGAGGAATGCCAAGTCTCTCATACTTGCTTTGTGTTCTGGTTATTACCTTTGAGACAACACATCTTTGACCGGATCTTCTCTCAATCTCACTCGCTTTTTCCATTAGAATCTCGTAAACACAGGTACCGACAGTACCAAGACCGGCTATTCCGATTCGCAAAGAGAGCACCCCCTGAAGCTAACAACGCGTGTTAATGTGGAGTATATCATGAGATGATCCGATCTCACGAAAACGAAAGAAAAGTGTAAAAAGAGAGAGCTTTTCACGTACAAACACCTTCGATCAGTTTCTCTCCGCGCTCACGGTTCTAATGAGTCGATTCTGATCATATACTCTCTGATCTCAGCGATCGAGAAATTCCTGCTCCACCTTCTGAGCTCCCTGCCTTCTAGCATAACCAGCACCGTCGGAACAGCGAAGACCGAATACTCACCCGCAACCAATGGATTGGTTGAAGTATTCACCATAAGGAATTCCCAGTCTCTAAAACCATCTTCCAAAAGCTCTAGTTTCCTTCTCACCGCGGCACAGACGCCACACACTTCGCTATAGAATTCGATTAACGCTTTGCCTGAAATCGTCTTGATTTCAGCACGCGCTATCTCTTTCAAAGCATCGCCTCCCCAAAGCGATTATAATAGTAAGAGAAAGAAGAAAAGTAGAGGTGGAAATTTGAGCTACGAAAATGGAAAGACCGCTGTACTGGTACCGGTCGTCGATATTTGCGGCAAGGACTACCTTCTTCTC
>LVBU01000247.1 GCA_001603185.1 Thermotogales bacterium Thermo_02
ACCCAGAAGATAGAGATGTTAATTGAAGAACTCTCGGAAAAATATACTATAATAATAGTTACCCACAACTTGCAGCAGGCTTTGAGGATCTCCGATTACATTATGTTCTTCTACGTTGGCGAACTGGTAGAGTTTGACACAACCGAGAAGATTACGACAAATCCGTCAGACCCCAGGACTAGCGACTATTTGAGGGGTATATTTAGTTAACGGGAGTGGTTATTATGACACCTGAGAGGCAGCACCACCTGGAAGCGGGATTTAACAAATTGAAGTCAATGCTATCAGACATGATAGAGAACGTAAGGTCCAGTCTTATGAAGGCGATCGATTCACTTGACAGACTTGACGGTGACTCGGCAAGGATTGTTATAGAGGGAGATCAGGTGATCGACGATCTTCAGCGCAAAATGGATCTGGAAATATCGAACTACATAGGAAGGTTCCAGCCATTGGCCGAGGATCTCAGATATGTCCTTACCATGATGAAACTTGCCACCGACCTTGAGAGAATCGGCGATCTTGCCGTGAACATAGCAGAAGTCGCGGTTAAGTACGAGAACCAGACTCTGGTAAAGCCGCTGATACACATAAAGAAAATGACGGCAGTCGTTGAAAACATGCTCGAAGAGATAATAAGGGCTTACTACGACAAGGATATCGAGACGGCTAAAATGGTGTGGAGCGAAGACAGCAAAGTCGATGATTACTATTCTTACATAAAGAACGAAGTACGCGACAAGCTGGTCAACATGACAGATCCCAACGCGATAGCCCAGTTGATAGATCTTCTTCTGGTCGCAAGATTTCTTGAAAGGGCCGGCGACCACGCAACAAATATCGCCGAAGAGATCTACTATATTGTCAAGGGTGGCAGCCTCAAGGAGGAAATGAGAAATTGAGAGTCCTTATAATTGACGACGACCCGGATATTCTGAACATTGTTAAAACGGCTTGTGAGAGCGAAAGTATGGAAATTCGAACCGCGACCAGCGCTGAAGAACTGTGGCGGGCTCTCCAGAGTGAGAAGCCGGATGTCATTCTTCTGGATATAATGCTTCCGGACGCCAGTGGTCTTGATCTGATAAAGAGAATACGCTCTACTTACTCCAACATTCCAATAATCTTTCTCACCGCACGAAAGTCAGATCTCGACATGATCCTTGGACTGGAGCTGGGAGCCGACGACTACGTTACCAAACCCTTCAACCCACGCGCGCTGGTTGCCAGGATCAAAGCTGTCATGAGACGTACAGAGGTCTCGGGCAGACTTGAAGAGCAGATAACCATCGGCGACGCCTTAGTCAATCTTCGAGCTTACACGGTGACCCGTAACGGGCTGACAGAGGAGTTCACTCGAAGAGAGTTTGAGCTTCTGAAGATACTCGCCGAAAACCCCGGAAGGGTCTTCACCAGAGAAGAGCTTCTAGACAAAGTCTGGGGAATCGACTTCTATGGAGATTTCAGGACCGTCGATGTGCACATTAGCAAGCTAAGGGAGAAAATCGGTGAGAAGTTTATAAGAACTGTACGAGGAGTGGGTTACAAGTTCATGCCCGGAGAAAGCAAATGACGGAAAGGCTCTTCGACGAACTCAGCGAAGGGATCCTGAAAATCGATGAGGGCCTCGTCATAGTCCAAGCCAATAGAGCTGCCAGGGCTATTCTCGGGGAGATAGACAGTGTCGCTCTTCCCGACGGATTGCATGTACAGGGCATTTCGAAGATAGTAGACTGTTTCATCTCGGGTGTTAGATTTGAGACTGATACTACCTATGTGAAAGACGACACAACACTTTATCTGCGCATACTGGTAACACCTCCCTATATAGTCTTCAGGAACATAACGGGAGAGAGGTTGTTTGAAAACGCAAAGATGGACTTCGTTAATTCCATCGTACACGAGTTCTCGACACCTCTTGCCGTAATAAACGGCTATATCCAGTTGCTCATCGAGAAGCAAGATGAGATTCCAGATGATGTGACGCAGACAATAGAGAGAATATCCAGATCGGCGAACAGATTGGCAAGACTTGTTGAAGAGCTCGGAATACTCTCAAATCTTGAGTTGCAAAACTACAGAGTTAAGAGAGAGACTGTGAACCTTAGAGAGCTTGTCGAAGAGGCGATCGGAGACCTTGAATCTAAATGGAAGAGAAAGAAGATTCAGATAGAGTTCTCAGTCTCTCAGGACATCTACGCGTGCGTCGATTCACTCCTCCTTTTCAGGATTATCTCCAACCTTCTATCCAATGCCGTGAAATACTCCGGTGTGGGAGACAAAATACAGATAAGTTCGAGGGAATCGGAGAAGAGAATCTTCCTCTCCGTCAAAGACAATGGGATAGGTATAAAGAGCGAAGAACTCCCCAGAATCTTTGAGAGATTCTACAGGGCGAGCAACGCGAAAACGTCCGGCTCCTCAGGTCTTGGACTTGGTCTGTCACTCGTAAAACATGCCCTGAATCTGATAGACGGAACGATCGATGTGAGATCACGCTATATGCTTGGAACGACGGTAACTATAAGCCTTCCCAAGAGAATCTGATTAAGCATCACACCATCGCTTTACCCTTACCGGTAACCCAAAAAACACCTGGCCAGAGTGTATAATTGGAACACTATATCCAGACGACACTGGATTTGCTGTTTTCAAATTCCTTTCTCAGGTTTTATTCTGGCTCGAATGATAGGTGGTCCCTTTATGGAAAGCGTGTTTGAAGAGATAATATCGCTGGTCAGTGGGAATTGCAGGAAAGACATATCTGTATACGATGAAGACTTTCTTCATAGAACTATTGAAAAGAGGCTTCTGAGTCTCTCTCTGAAGTCTTCAGACGAATATCTCGAGTATATAAAAGGAAACCAGCTTGAGACATCACTTATCAGCGACTCCTTAAGTGTATCTTACAGCGAGTTCTTTCGCAATCCCGTCGTCTTTTCTCTTCTTGAGCAGCACATTTTGCCGGAGCTTGCATCGCGAAAATCCTTGCACGACGGAATAAGAGTCTGGTCTGCCGGCTGTGCCGCAGGCCAGGAAGCTTACTCACTGGCGATACTTTTGAATGAACTCGACGAAGTCCAGCAGGGAAGGATATCGTACAGGATCTTCGCCACCGATGTTTCCGGTTCTATTCTAGAGATGGCTCGCAGAGGTTCATTCGACGGTTCGACTGTTCAGAATGTGAAGTTGAAGCACATAGACAGATACTTCTCGCTTGAGGGCGAGTCTTACACGATCGCAGACAGTATCAAAAGTCATGTCTGCTTCTCCCTGCACAATCTTCTGGACGACAACTCTATATATCCTCCCGATAGCATATACGGGAGTTTTGACATTGTCTTCTGCAGCAACGTCCTGATCTACTTCAGAGAGGCCGTTCGTAAGACAATAATCGACAGGCTTCGACGTTCTCTTTCGGCCGGAGGCTTACTCATACTCGGCGAAGCCGAGAGAGCCTTTGTCATTAATGATGAAAGCATACGACCTTATACGCCGATAACGGCGATTTTTCGCAAGAGCGGGAGAAGGTGATTCCATGAGATTGAAGGATTTGAAGATCGGCATACAGTTAAGAATAGCTCTGGGAGTAATCCTCGCTCTCGTGGTTGTTCTCGGGATAATGTCCTGGAGCAATGCGAACAGACTCTGGAAGCAGACGGAGGGTCTGTATGTAAACTCGCTCGTCACGCGGCGAGCTCTGGGTGGAATTGAAGCCGGAATTCTCAAGATCCACAGAGAGATGAAGAATATCTTCTTGATAGACAGTGAAGTAGCTGCCCACGAGCTTGTGGAGATTCTTCAGAAGGTAGATTCTTACGAGTCAGATGTTTACAGACAGTTCGATGTCCTCTACACGCATCATCTCGGGCCAAAGGAAAACATAGATAACGCCCGCAGTTCATTCGCCCAATGGAGGGCGATAAGAGAACAGGTCGTAAGGCTCTTCCGGGAGGGAAGAATCCAGGAAGCCATGAACTACACAAAAACGACAGGTATTGGTGGGGCTCATGTAGAAGGGACGTTGGCGCTGCTTAAAAAGATAAGCGATTTCTCGGAAAACAGGGCAGATGAGTTTTACGCCGATGCCCGGAAGAACAGTGAAGATATCTCCTTACAACTGATTACACTTCTGGGTACTATTCTCTTCGTTACGGCAATTATCTCTGTATACCTTATGAAGAGCATAATGGAGCCTCTAAAAGAGCTGACCGCCGTTACGAAGAAGTTCGGTCAGGGCGATCTCAGTATCCGCAGCGATTACGCTGCAAACAATGAATTCGGTCTTCTTTCCGACTCATTCAATGAGCTTGCCAGGGATATACAGGCCCGTATAAAGGGAAAAGACGACGCTTCGAAAGTAGCAGAGACTTTGTTGAAACAGGAGGAATTGCGGCCTTTTTGCAAAGACCTGCTCGGATTGCTGATGAAACTCACGGAATCTCATATTGGAGCCGTCTATCTGTTTGACCCGGATGACGGGGAATTCAAGCACTTCGAATCAATTGGTATCGGGAATACGGTAAGAAAAAGCTTCTCGGCAGAGATCAGGGAAGGCGAACTGGGGATCGCTCTTGCCTCAAGAAAGATAGAGCACATAAGGGAGATCCCGGCTGATTCGTACTTCACTTTCCCGACCGCCAGCGGTGATTTCAAACCCAGGGAGATAGTGACTATCCCCGTCCTGAACAGTGGAGATATCTCGGCCGTGGTCACACTCGCCTCTCTCAAAAGCTATACAGCGAATTCTCTGGAACTAATTCAGGACATCTGGAACCTGTTAACGGCACGAATGAATGGAGTAATAGCATACGGAAAGGTTAGCGAGTTTTCCAGACGTCTGGAGACCATCAACAGAGAACTGGAGGCCCAGTCAAACGAACTGCGTCTGCAGGCCGATGAGCTGACCGAGCAGAACATCGAACTTGAGATGCAGAAGAAACAGCTTAGCGAGGCGAACAGACTTAAGAGGAGCTTCCTTTCGAGTATGAGCCACGAGCTTCGTACACCTCTGAACTCGGTGATAGCACTTGCGGGAGTGCTTAGCAGAAGGCTCCAGGGAGCGATTCCCGAAGAGGAGTTCGGCTATCTGGAGGTAATCGAGCGTAACGGTAAGAATCTTCTCTCTCTCATAAACGACATTCTGGATCTGTCGAGGATCGAGGCAGGACGTGAGGAGATACAGATAGAGCACTTCTCTTTGAAAACTCTCGTCGAGGAAATAGTAGACATGCTCAAGACACAGGCCGAAGACAAGGGGCTTGTCCTTAGAAGCTCTGTCGGAGAAGATATTCCTTTGATGAAGAGTGATATCGCCAAGTGCAGACATATACTGCAGAACCTGGTGAGTAACGCCGTGAAATTCACCGAACATGGGAGCGTGGACATATCTGCAGCCGTTTGTGAAGATAGTGTTGAGATAACGGTCTCCGATACCGGTATCGGTATCTCGGAAGAGAAGCAATCAACTATCTTCGAGGAATTCCGACAGGGTGACGAGACGACCGGAAGAAAATACGGTGGAACCGGCCTCGGCCTGAGCATTGCCCGGAAGTATGCCGGACTTCTCGGCGGAGATATAACACTGAGGAGTTCTCCGGGTTCGGGCTCGGCTTTCACTGTCCGATTGCCCTTGCGCGTTCAGCTCGAAACTCTTTCAGACGATGAACCTACTGAAGCCGACTCCACGATCGAACAGATAGAGAGCTCAAGCGAAGCTCCCAGTAAACCTGTACATCTGCTTCTGGTAGAAGACAGCGAGCCGGCAGTAATCCAGCTCAAAGAACTGCTTTCGGCTCAGGGATACAACCTGAGTATTGCAAGAAATGGGATCGAAGCAATGGAAGAGCTGGATAGGAAACTACCTGACGGCATAATACTCGATCTCATGATGCCCGGGATAGACGGATTTGAGGTACTCAAGAGAATTCGTAGCACGGAAAGATCCTCAAAACTACCCGTTCTTATTCTGACGGCCAAGTACATAACCAAGGACGAGTTGAAATTCCTTAAAGGGAATAACATCTCACAGATCATTCAAAAGGGCGCCTTAGACAAAACGGAACTCCTCGCTTCCGTGAAAAACATGCTAACCGAAAAGAAGAGACCAGATAAGAGAAGGACACACGACAGATCGGAGATACCAACGGTCCTTATAATAGAGGATAACGAGGACAACATCAAGACCGCGAAGGCTCTATTGAAGGGAATTGCCGAGAGTGTCGAAGCCACTGACGGAAAGACGGGTATCGAAATGGCTCGACTCCACAGGCCTTCTCTTATATTGCTAGACATCTCTCTGCCGGTAATGGACGGTTTCCAGGTAATAGATGAAATTCGGAGCGATGATTCACTGAAAAGCATACCGGTAGTCGCTCTCACCGCACGGGCAATGAAAGGGGATAGAGAAGAGCTACTGAACTACGGTTTTGACTACTACATTCCAAAACCGGTAGATGCGGAACTCTTCGTAAAAATCGTCACGGAGGTCCTGAGATGATTGATAAGTTGAAGGTACTGGCTATCGACGACCGACAGGACAATCTTATAGTGCTGCAAGCTATTGTCTCCGACGCCTTTCCTGAATCGAAGACCTTCACCGCGACTAACGGACCTTCAGGCATAGATATCGCGCTTACAGAGGACCCGGACGTAATACTGCTCGACATCGTCATGCCGGAAATGGACGGGTTCGAAGTTTGCAGACGATTGAAGAAAGACGAAAACACCGAACACATCCCTGTAGTCTTTATAACTGCCATGAAGACAGATAGCAGCACACATATAAAGGCACTGGATGTTGGAGGAGAGGGTTTCCTCTCAAAGCCGTTTGATGAATCAGAACTTATCGCTCAGATAAGAGCAATGGCAAAGATCAAGAGCGCAAATCAGATGCGAAAGAATGAGAGAGAAAGGCTTGAGGCTCTGGTGTTCGAGAGGACCAGAGAGCTTCATGAAGAGCTTGAAGAGAGACAGAGACTCGAAAAACTCTACAGATTGCTTGCCGAGAATACGAAAGACTGTATATGGTTGCTCAAAATGGATTACGAGATAGCTTACATGAATCCGTCTTGCAAAGAGCTCTTTGGATTCTCGCCCGAGGAGCTCCAGGATAAATGTCTTCACGAACTGTGCGATACGGAAGACCGTTCGAAGATTCTTGCATTCTTCGATTCGGTTCGTTTAGAAGAGGCTTCCGGGCGGTACCTCTCTCTTGAGACAGAGCTTTCAAGAAAGGATGGAGGTAGAGTCTCCGTGGAAATGACGGCGAGACTTGTAAGAGATGAAAAAGGTAGAGCTATCGGCTTTCAGGGTGTGACGAGAGACATAACTGAAAGAGTAGCTTCGGCCCGAAAACTTGAAGAGGCCTTCTATTCTCTTGTCAGGGTCGTTTCCGATCTCGTAGATAAGGGAGACCCCTATACGGCCGGACATCAGCGGAATGTGAGCAGGCTCGCCGTCGCCATCGCCCAAGAGCTTTCTCTGAACAACGGACTGCGCGAGTCGATAGCAGTTTCTGCCCTGCTTCACGATATAGGAAAGCTACTGGTCCCAGCGGAAATACTCGCAAAGCCCGGGAAGCTGAGTGAGATCGAGTTTGAACTAACAAAGAGACATGCCGATGCCGGATACGAGATACTTCGCAATGCGAGATTGCCCTGGCCCGTGGCAGAGATAATACGTCAGCACCACGAAAGGCTGGATTGCTCAGGATATCCACAGGCGCTTTGCGGAGAAAACATAAGACTTGAGGCCAGGATCCTTGCCGTAGCGGACGTTGTGGAGGCCATGTCGAGTCACAGGCCGTACAGACCGGCTTTGGGCGTAGATAAGGCTCTTGAAGAAATACAAGCCAACAGGGGCAGACTTTACGATACGGAGGTCGTCGACGCCTGCACAAGGGTCTTCAGAGAAAGAGACTTTCAGTTCTAGGTCTTCCTGTCTCTCCCTGTCACATCTTCGGAATCCTCGAAACAGAGATTTTGCTTCGTTCAGAAGAAGTGCTCTGGTGATACACCGCATTTGCTCGCTATTGAAGGGTTTCAGACTGACGCCGAAAGAGCCGGGCGGAGCCCGGCTCAAAAGAGATTCTACCCATGAAGAACTGAAACGAACTCAGAACTGGATTCCGACTTCTGCCATTACCCTTTCGAGCTCCCTGTCAAGCCTTTCGATTTCTTCCATAGCAGGTACTCTGAGGGGCATCCTGACACCACCCATCTTCAGTCCTCTCTTCTCGAGAATGGACTTCATATAGGGAATATTAGCTCCATTTCCGACAGCCATTGTCAACTTCGTGAGTGATTTCTGCAACTTGAAAGCATCTTCATAATTGTGATCTCTAACCGCATTACGTACCCTAACGAAGAATTCGGGGAATACCGCTCCCGGACCGGATACACAGGCCTTCCCTCCATTTATTAGAACGGAGGCGAAGGTAGCGTCACAGCCAACCACCGTGTTAAAAGTCTGAGGAAGCCCCTGTATTATCGAAAGGGCATACACAAAATCCCCGCTGCTGTCCTTCACGCCCACAATGTTTGGATGTCTTTCATGTAGTCTCTTCAAGACATCTACGCCGATCCAGTTCTTTGTCAAAGACGGTATGTTGTAGATGTACAAGGGGTAATCTCCGATCTCGGATGCGATTCTGTCATAGAAATCAAATAGCTCATCCTGTCTGTGATTGAAGAAGAAAGGGGTGACTACCGCGGCCGCATGCGCTCCAGAGTACCTGGAATGCTTCAACAGATCAATAATGTCTTCAAACACGGCTGAACCGCAGTGAGAGATTACGGTCATCCTATCGTTGTTGGCCTTTAGGAAGGCTTCCAGAGTCTCTTTCCTCTCGGCAACGCCCAGCGACGTCCCTTCGCCCGTCGTGCCAAGGACAAACATGCCGTCGATGCCCCTCTCTACAAGGAAATCAACATAATCTCCTATCGCGCTATACTCGACTCGAGAACCGTCTTCAGTCATCGGTGTTAACGGTGCCACACCTACGCCTTCTAGAAGCCTACTCATAATAATCCACCCCCTGTAAGCCTTTGTGCCGCCTCTTCCATCAGAGGAACTTCCTGAACCAGTCCGATTCTGACTCTTTTGATCCCGTTCAACCCATAGGCAGTCCCTGGAACGACGAGAATTCCGTACTCTCTGTAGAGCTTTTCGGTGAAGACCCACGGATCCATACCCATTGGAGTCTCCACCCATGTGTACATCGCACCCTGCGGTGGCGAGAACTTCAGACCGGCCTTTGAAAGACCTTCTAGAAGGGCATTACGTCTATTTTCATACATTGCGCTCAATTCATGGTAGAACGAAGCAGGAGTCTCTTTTAAGGCAGTCGCTGCTGCAAGCTGGATGGGATAGAAGACATTGGAGTCTATCTTGGATTTGTAGAGCTTTACGGCATCTACAAGTCTTTTGTCACCTACAATGGCCCCGACTCTCCATCCGGCCATGTTGTAAGTCTTCGAGAATGCGAAGTACTCGAAGCCCAGTTCCAGATTCGGCCGCGCTTCGAGATAGCTGCTCACCTTTAGCCCGTCAAAAGCGATTTCGGAATAGGCAAGATCACTCATAACTATGAAACCATAGTGAGCGGCAATTTCTGAAAGCGAGTTGTAGAAATCTGCATCTGCTATTCTACCCGTAGGATTTGACGGGTAGTTAACAACAACTATCTTAGGATTATAGGTCTTTGCCCTGTATTCGATTTCATTCAGCACTGCGGCGGGTTCTGAATCGCTGTTGTAGGTAACGAGTTTTCCACCGGTGAAGAGCACTGCCTCAAAGTACGTAGGATATCCGGGATCTGGAACAAGCACGGTATCACCAGCATTGATAAGGGAATGAAGTGCGTTGAAGATAGCTTCCTTTATTCCCACCGTAACTAGAACATTGTCTCTTGGATCGAGTTTTACTTTGAACCTCTTTCTATACCAGAAAGCAATTGCATCACAAAGCTCGGGCGCTCCATGCTGAGGTGGGTAAGTGTGATATGCGGGGTTGTCAAGGTTCGCTTTCATTGACTCCAGTATCCATTCAGGTGTCGGCCTGTTCGGTGCTCCTATTGATAAGTTTATCATCGGGTACCGGGATGACTGGGTTTTGAGATTATTTATGAACCCAAAAGCGTCTGGCCTGAAGAACTCAAGCTTTGAGCACTCCAGCTGAAATTTCATAATTTTATTGCCTCCCTTCGAGTCTTTTCGAGACTACTATAAGTGGATAACAAACGAGTATGAAGAAGACCGACACTATACTGAAAGCCGTAAACGGACTCAGTGTCAGTTGCATGATCTGTCGTGAGGTCCTTACAATCTCCACCATTCCGACAAGCGATACTATGGAGGTATCTTTAATGGTCATCACTATCTGACCCACTATTGAGGGCATTGTCGTTTTGACTATCTGAGGCAAGACTATAAGAAAAGACTTCTGAAAATAGTTCATTCCAAGAGCTTCGGCCGCTTCAAATTGACCTCTGTCCATGGCCATCAGACCGCTTCTGAAGACCTCGGAGAGATATGCTGTCGCGGTTATGGATAGTACTACTATACCGGTTTGAAAGGCACCGAGCTCGATACCGATATACGGCAAAGCGAAATACACGGCATAAACGATTATCAGGAAAGGAGAACCCCTGACTATTTCGACCATAACTGCTAGGAGCTGTGAAATGACGGGTATTCTGTGGAATCTTATGAAGGCAATTATGATCCCCAGAAGAATGCCGATTCCAAGAACAAATGGCAGAAAGGCAAGATTGCTCAGAAAGGCCACTCCCAGTCGCGAAATCTGCTGTGTTAATTGTATGTCCTGCATCATATCACCTTCCTGAACCCGAACCGTCGCCTGATATCCGAAGAGGACCTCTTCTTCCTGTCTACCAGACGGCTCAGCAGTGCAAGAACAAGATAGATGCCGAAGTACATAAGCATCGGTACCCCAAACGACTCAAAAGGCATGTAAGTTCTCGCGGCTATCTTTCTGGCAGTGTAGGTTAGCTCGGGTATAACCAGAACGGCAGCCAGACTCGTGTCCTTTATCAGGTAAGAAAACTGACTTATCAGGGGCGAAAGAATCTTCTTGAAGACCTGAGGTAGAATTATGAGCCTCATTGTCTGTGCCCAGGACAGTCCAAGAGCTCTAGATGCTTCGGCCTGACCTTTGTCCATTGAAGAAAGTCCGCCTCTCACAATCTCAGAAATATAAGCCCCGCTGTTCAGAGAAAAAGCGATAATAGCACTTTGAAATGAGGTCAGCATCAAACCGGTTATTGGAAGTCCGTAATGCACAAAATACAGTTGTACGAGCAGAGGGGTCGATCTTATGAACCCCGTATAGATACCGACGGGGATGATTGCAAACTTCGACTTGAACGTCGATAAGACACCAACTACAGTCCCTATTATCAGAGCAAAGATTCCGCTCAACGCAGCCACTTTAAGAGTTTCCAGCAGCGCTTCAAAGAAATCGGGCAAGTAGAGCGATACTATCCTCATATTCAGCATGGATATCACCCTAGAGTATCTTGCTCAGGAACTCTTTGGTCCGGTCGTTCCTGGGATTTGTGAAGAACTCTTCTTTCGGTGTCAGTTCAATTATCTTCCCATCGTCCAGGAATCCGATTTTGTTTGCTACCTCTCTTGCAAAACCCATTTCGTGGCTGACTATTATCATTGTCATTCCATCACGGGCAAGATTTATCATAACGTCAAGGACTTCCTTTATCATCTCCGGATCTAATGCCGAAGTAGGTTCATCAAACAGCATAAGCTTCGGATCCATTGCGAGAGCTCTGGCAATTGCCACACGCTGCTTTTGGCCACCGGATAGCTGCCCTGGAAACGCGTCATACTTATCAGTGAGACCGACCTGATCGAGAAGCTTCCTGGCCCTTTCAAAGGCCTTTTCTTTGGGTGTCTTCTTCACGTGAATCGGTGCAAGGGCCACGTTATTAATCACAGAAATGTGAGGAAAGAGATTGAAGTGCTGAAAGACCATGCCCGAGTTCTTCCTCACAAAACTAAGATTTCCATGACTTTCCTTTATGCCCTTTCCCAGAACCTCGATAGAACCATCATGGAAATGCTCCAGCATATTTATACATCTGAGTAGCGTACTTTTGCCCGCTCCACTTGGTCCGCAGAGAACAAGGACATCGCTTTCAAAGACGTCAAGGTCTATGTTCTTTAACACCTGCAACTTTCCGAAAGACTTGTGCAAACCACGAATACGAACAACAGGTTCCATAGCAATTCCCCTTTCGACTCTTAAAACAGGATGGGGCGATCAGACCGACCCCATCCCGCGAATTCTAACAGTCAGTTTTGCGCTCAGTCAATGATGAATGAAGGTTCCCATTCTTTTCCGACGTACTTCTCATAGATTTTGCCGTATTCTCCGGTTAGTTTGTGCCATTTGATGAACCAGTTAAACCAGTTTACCAGAGAATCGGAGTCCTGATCCTGCCTGAAGGCAAGACCATAGGTATCGGGCCTGACATAGCCTTCAAGAATCTTGAGATCGGGATTCTTGTTGACGAGCTCAATACAGATCATCTCATCATCCATAACAGAGTCTATTCTTCCAAGCTTCAGATCTGTCATCCATTCGGCGAGGTTGTCGTAAAGCGAAGCCTTCTTTCCCCATGTCTGTTCGATGAAGTCGGCGTGAACCGATCCCATCGTAGCTCCCATCTTTACTGCCGGTGCGGCTAGATCCTTCCAGCTTACTAGCGGTGAATTAGCCCTGGCAATGGCCACTATCCCGGTCAGGAAGAATGGATCGGAGAAACGGATCGATTTCATTCTGGTAAGGGTCATCGACATATTGGCAGCTATCATGTCCACCTTACCTGAAAGAAGCGAAGGAATTAGACTCTCCCAGGCCATGTCCTGCCATTCAATCGTCACACCCATTTCTCTCGCAGCGAGCTCCATCAGTTCAACGGTAAATCCAGTTGGCTTTCCCGACGCGTCTCTGTACTGCATGGGAACAGCCGTCATATCAGTTGCAACGATCAATTTCCCCCTGCGGATAACAGTCTCAAGTGTAGTAGCGGCAAGGGTCATAGTGACTACCAGACACGAAACAACAAGTAGAACAAGCAACTTCTTCATTCTCTCTTCCC
>LVBU01000248.1 GCA_001603185.1 Thermotogales bacterium Thermo_02
AAGCAGTTTCGGAGAGTCCGGCAAGAGTTTCTGTTAGAGCAAGAGGTTTTACGATGATAGTAGATGAGCCACCGAATCTGGGTGGAGAAGACCGGGGAGCAAATCCAGTCGAGTATGTGCTTGCGGCACTTGCCGGCTGCCTAAATGTAGTTGGGCACCTTATAGCTAAGGAAATGGGATTCGAAATAAGCCGGCTAGAGATTGATGTTTCCGGTCCTCTTAATCCGGCGAGACTCTTCGGCAAATCATATGATGAAAGGGCTGGCTTCAAGGAAATTGTGGCATCTATGAATGTCGAAACCGATGCCGATACTGCCACTCTTGAAGAATGGGTAAAGGCCGTTGAGGATCGTTGCCCTGTCTCTGACAACCTTGGAAACCCAACTCCGGTGATAGTAAAGGCTTCTGTATTATCCAGAGCATAGCTACTAAATGCGGCTTAAGAGAGACCCATCAGATGGGTCTCTCTTTTACTCTATAACTGGAGAAAAGTAGATCGGATCGCTAAGCTCCTTTTCGCCACTTGAGAAGAAAGAAAGCAGAGCAGCCTCTTCAAAACTCGGTGTCCAGTCATTCAGGCCGGCAAATCCCAGGAGGTCACCTTTGTCGACTTGACCGCTACCGTTAACGTCTCTCCACACCCTGAGCTTTATGTGATTGGCAGTTAATCCCTCAAGAGAGAACGAACCGTCTTCTCTCACCTCTGCGCTCGCCAAAACCGTACCACCGGGACTGAGTGCCTGAATCACAAAGGGTCTTCTTTCGGCTATCGAAGGAGCATTAAACAGAGCGGCGTACGCCTGCACAAGACCGTATCCATAGTATTCATCCCAACCCGGTTCACCAAGATCGAGTGCGGTCTCTCTGAGAATTTTCTTGATTATCTCTTCACCGAATTCATCTCTCCCCGCATAGCCTTTTGCCATGAGAAGAGCTGCTAACCCTGCGACGTGAGGGCTTGCCATCGAAGTCCCGGCGAGATACGTATACGAATTCCCCAGGCTTGCAGTATATCCCGTGCTTTTTATCGTCCCTGCCTCTCCGCCAACTTTGGAATCACCGCCGGGAGCAGCGAAATCGATTCCATTTCCGTAGTTCGAATAGCTGGCCTTCAACATCGTAGGCCCAACAGCACTAACTGAGATTACCTCTTCATATGAGGCAGGATAGTACGGATTAGATGTGTTATAGTTCCCCGCAGCTGCTATCATCAGGACGCCGTGTTCGAATGCGTAATTTATCGCGGCTTTTACGACTGGAGTATCCGGTCCTGCAAAGCTCATATTTATTATCCTCGCACCATGTTCCACGGCATACACTATACCCTGAGCGATAATTGACTCAGTTGTACTTCCGTTGTTATCGAAGACCTTGACCGGAATAATCGATGGAAACTGCCCCCACGTCATACCGGCTACGCCCAGAGAGTTGTCTGTCACAGCGGCTATTGTGCCTGTTACGTGAGTGCCGTGAGACTGTTTGCCAGATCGTGGATTATCCGTCGGATCGCTGTCGTTCTCGGTGAAGTCGTACCCCGGCAGAAAGATCCCCTGAAGGTCGGGATGATCGAGCCTTGCGCCTGAATCCACGACGGCGACTACGACTGTCGGAGACCCCTTTACTATATTCCATGCCAGGGGCATCTCTATCATTGGGTAACCCCACTGATCGCCATATAATGGGTCGTCGGGAAATAGAGGTTCGGTTTGAAGAGTGAAGACTCTGTTGCTCTCTATAGATCTAACACCTTCGATTTTCTTCAAGAGTTCAGGGTTTTCTGTTCTGACTACAGAAAAGGAAAGAGAACCGTCACGCGAAGCAAACTCATCGAGGATTTCCGCGGATGCTCCAAGCACAAGGGAATCGTATCCTCTCTCAAAGATTACTACGAACTCCCCCGTATAGCCTCTAGCAATATCTTCGGGTGCTACTACTGGAACAAAGCCTTCGGCTCTCTGAATCACAAACTCACTTTCACCTGAGTAGGGTCTTATGGTACCCGAAATAGAGTAATACACCTCGGGTTTGGGGCATCCGGCTAAGAATATCAAGGCCAGCCCAATCAACGGTAGCAAAAAGAGATTTCGTCGCATCATTTACCTCCTTCTATTTTCAACAAGATTCTATCATTATCTACTACTCGAGTTACTCATCAGATGATAGGTCATGAAGAGCCGAAAATGTTAGTATTCTCTTAAGGAGGTGTTTTTTATGGAAGAAAAGCTTGAAAAGATCGCCTTCAAAAGAGATGGAATAGAAGCAATGCGATACGAAGATCAATATATATCGAGATTTGGCTCACACTTTTCGATTAAATTCGATCCCGAAATGAGAACCGGAGGTGTTATGCCGGTAGGGCTTGGGCCAAACAATGCATTCGCTCCCCTATACCTCGGTTTCGACATTGAAGAAGAATCTGTAACCTCTCGCTGGAGCCTTCCAGTCAACTATTCGTGGCCGTTCAATAAAGAGGAGAAAGCGATAAGAGATTTCGATATCGTTAGAACAATGAACAGAGCAAAGCTAATAAGCCGTGAAGATCACTCGGGATTAGAAGTGAGCTTTGAGTTTGTCTCGCCGTTTTATCCAAGAGACCGTGAGATCAGTACCGCTCCGTTCTTCTATATAAGAGCTCTTTTGAAAAACACCTCGCAAGAGCCGCTCAAGGGTAGTGTGTACATCGGTCTTGAAGATCTGAAAGAGAAGATCAGGGATGACAGGGGAAATATTATCCTATCTGTACCTTTTGCAGCGGCTTTCAGAGGACCGGAAATGAAACCGGGGAGACTGCTTAACTACGATCTGGCCGTTGCTTTGACATCTGGAGAGGCGCAAGCCTATAGATTTGACAACATTTCGGCATACTGGGACACCCACGCCGTCAGATATGATCTGAAGCCCGGAGAAGAGTTTGAAAAGGAGTTTATCTTCGCTTGTTATCTTACTGATGAGTCGATTGTTAAATACCATGGAGAAGACTGCGACTTCTATTACAAAGACCACTTCTTCAATGTGGAGGAAGTAATTGACTTTGCGAGAGAAAATAGACAAGAAATTCTTAGAAAGACCGACCTCTTCGATTCTCTGTTCCTTAACTCGTCATTGCCAGAAGAGATTCGCAATTTTATCGCCTGGAATTTTCACATATATCTTGGAGCTACCTGGCTTTTGAAGCACCCTCTGGGAAGGACATTCTACACCTGCTACGAAGGGGGAACCGGTTACTTCTCAACGATCGACGTCGAGTACAATCTTGCCCCCTTCTATGCGCTGTTCTGGCCGCAGCTGATTGCTGACCAGCTCGATATCTGGGCTGAAACATACGAAAAGGGGAACAGTGAAAGGCCCTTCGCCTTCGGTTCCGAACACAGGATTATGGAACACGATGTTGGAGGAGGCTTCGAGATAGACGAGCAAATCTACATACTTGGTCCCATGCCAGTCGAGGAAAACAGTAATTTCATACTGCTGAACTATCTTTATTACAGCTATACCGGAAGTCTCGAGTATTTCGAGAAACACCGTCAACTTTGTCTGGATCTTGCAGACTATATAATCGACTCAGATGTCAATGGTAACGGACTTCCCGATATCGGCACGAACAATACACTGGATTGCTTCGAGGACCTCTACAAAGATATTGAGGATCAGGTCTTTCTTGGAATCAAAGCCGGTACAGCTCTTCTTGTCCTTGCGCGGATGTTGAAAGACTGCGATCTCCAAGAGGAATCGGACAGATACTCTCTTAGAGCCAGAGAGATCTTTACGACAATAGATGAAAAGGGCTGGAAGGAAGATCACTACATACTTACGCTGTCGGACAGGAAACCAGAAGGGTGGGACGGGAAGAGTCCACTGACTACTAACGGTATGGCTTATCTCTTCTTCACTGGCCAGGAACTCCCGCTAGAACGCTCGAGACTCCGAGAGGATCTGACTGAATCGGCTCACGATTACACGATGTGGCCTTCTATGGGAGTGTGGAGAGACTTGGTCGGTTGTTACTTTGACCTGGAGCCAGCCGGTACCTATGATTTCAGGCCGGACTTCCGTGGTGATATGTATCCGCGTTCATTTAACTCTCTGGGTATGATCCAGGCTTATCCAGGTATTTCCATATCGATACCTGACGGAGAGATAAAGATAAGCAGAAGAAAGGACGGTCGATTCCCGCTAACGGCATTTGCGAACTGGAACTCCGAGAAAATACCCTGGATTGAGCTTAAGGATGGCCTCGCAGAGATTACAGGACAGACCGAGAGACTGACGAAGATGAAAGTAGTTATAGAGTAACAAGTGGCCCTAAGGGCCACTTGTTATCGATCATGACTTAGACTTTTCTCCAAGCTCAGAAGTGCAATTCGGACAGCGTGTTGCTTCGATCGGAATCGTGGTATGGCAGAAAGGACAGACCTTTGTAGTTGGCGCAGCAGGCGTTTCCTCTTTCTTCTGGCGCTCTCTGATCAGGTTTATCTGTCTGACGATAAGGAAGATAACGAAGGCCAGAATCAGGAAATTGATTATTGCGTTGATGAAGAGACCGATATTCACCGTCGCCGCCCCTGCCGCCTGTGCTTCGGCCAGAGTCTCGTAAGTTCCGCCGGATAGATTGATGAAGAGATTGCTGAAATCGACACCGCCAGTGAAAAGACCCAGGATAGGCATAATGATATCGCTGACAAGGGATCTTACTATAACTTGAAAGGCTCCTCCGATTATTATACCAACTGCCAGGTCGATCACATTGCCGCGACTAATGAACTTCTTGAACTCCTTCCACAAAGCTCTCACCCCCTTTAATATGCTGATGATATATTATATTCCTGAGAAGAGGAAGAGCAAATAGTCTTTCAGTGTGTCTATCTTACTTGTGATGGAGGTACTCAGGTGGCTTTTTCGTTGAAGAAAGATGAAGTTGAAGCTAGAGAAAGGTTGAGGGCATTTTGGAACGGATCCAGTCTAGGAAGACCCGCGCTTTACATAGTCTCGGAAAATCCCAATTTCGTTGAGAAGCAATGGGAAGGACCTGATCTTTCACACAAGGAGAAGGACTTACTACCTGAATGGCAGACCTGGTACAACGAAGCGCTTCTAACAAGTATGTGTTATCATGCTGAAGCAATGCCTGGGACGAGTTTTCCGTGGGGATCCTTCGTTACAACGCTGCCAGTTTTGGCAGGAGGAGAGTACGGTTACAGCGAAGAAGTCAGATACAATTTCTTTCCATCCACAAAAACCGAGAAGATACCGACTGCCTGGATAGAACATGATCCTTCGTTTCTATACAGAGAGCCGACTTCATTCAATCCCGAAATGCCTATTGTGAAGACTCTTGATTCGCTGATAGAGGCGAATGCGAAAATGGTTGATGGAAGAGGTTACATAAACCCGCCAATGTTTATTGACGGACTGACGACTATATCGCTCTTCATAGATCCCTCGAAATTGGCGATGGAACTTTTGGAAAATCCAGAAAGAGTTAAACTCTGGAGTTCGGCTCTGACAAACATCTTTATCGAAGGCTATGAGCACTTTTATCAGATGATGATATCGCTTGGTTACAAAGATACATCCAGCTGGCTTCCCACAATGGCCGAGGGGCGTTTTGAAGCAGTCCAGTGTGACTTTGGAGTTATGCTCTCACCCAAGATGTACAGGGAATTCGCTATTCCGGATCTGGAGAGAGTGACTGACTACCTTGATTACTCGCTTTATCATCTCGATGGAACTGAACAACTGAGGTTTTTGAAGCTGCTTGCTGGCTTGAGGAACTTGAACGGCATACAGTGGAATCCCGAACCAAACGCTGGAAGCCCTTTGAGATGGATTGAGGCATTCAAAGAGGTACGAAGTCACAGGCTTTCGCTTTTTGTGAGTTGTAAAACCACTGAAGAAGCGATTGAACTTACCAGATCGCTGGGACCTGATGGTCTGATGATTGAATTGCCAATATTCGAGACAGCTGATGAAGCAGAGGACGCGATAAAGAAAATCGAAAGAGTTAGCCGATGAAATGCAAAGACAGTTGGCGCTTCAACAGGGCATGGTCCTTGTCTTTATAAGAAACTCTCCAGGTTAAGAGATCTGAATCCTGAAGATTCCTTCCGCAGATCTTTATCTCTTATAG
>LVBU01000249.1 GCA_001603185.1 Thermotogales bacterium Thermo_02
CAACGGTATGCCTTCCGTAACGCTTAGCGGAGGCAAGGCCGAATCGAGATTCTTCGCGAACATCGGTACAGGCGAAGTGACACTCTCAGTTAGAGACTCCAGGGGTGTGGAGCTTCTAAAGAAGACAGTTACGCTTGAAGAAACAAAGTCAACATTCGACATGGCAGCAGTGGAAGACAAGACTGGAATCTATGTGCTCATAGACGGCGACCTTATCTTCTACTCTCTTGAATGCCTTGAGGAAATGACATTTGCAGAGAAGGTCGAACTGCTTATTGGAGTACTCTCCGTAAATGATTCATATGTAATCATAGATACCCCTCCATTCGGAGCGTGGATCTGGGACTTTGCAACATATCCAAACAATCCGAAGTATGACCTTACACAGGACACGCTGGATATGCTCGGACTCCCGAACTACGCGCTTGCAATCTGTGAAGTCCGATTCTTCAACATACTCAACGGGAAGTCGCTTTATCTACTGGTAGTAGAAGTCGATCCCGAAGAGGGTGGAGAAGTAGTAGTCGATCCCGACCAGATACTGTATGAAGAAGGAACAGAAGTCTCACTCACAGCTATTCCTGCATCTGCAGAATGGCTATTTGGAAGCTGGTCAGGTGACCTCATAAGCACGAATCCGGTTGTGACAATCGTGATGGATGAGAAAAAGGTCATCACTGCGAACTTCTATGAAGCCCAAGACCCGTATATAGGCGAACCGGATGAAATAGAGGTCTGTAATGGCCAGCAGTTTGAGATAGTAGTGACCGGTCATGCAGACATGGTCGAGATAACGTTCGAAGGAGTCGCAAAGGCTGCAGTAGAAGACCCTGAAGGACTCTTCACGGCCACGTTTACGGCTCCGACAGTCGCCAAAGACGTAACGAGAGCTATAAGCGTAAAGGCGGTAAAGGGACCGAAAGAGAAGAGCTGGACATGGGAAGACAGGATAACCGTTAAAGCGGTAGAAGTAATGGTGATCAACGAGTTCTACGTTGAAGACTTCGACTGCGGAGCGGACGAAACAGAGATAGTAGTAATTACCTGCTGTTTCCCTGAACCCGATCTCATAAACAGCTTTATAGCCATCGAATACACGCACTCGGGCGAGATAGAATACCTCACTGACCCGGAAGTAACACCGCTACCGGGGTGCGAAGTAGAACTTAGATACAGATGGGAGTTCCCGAGAACCGAGTGTACAGACGCGACAGTGACTGCATTCATAAAGTCCGTGTGCAGCGAGTACGTAACCGAAACAGTAGTAGTAGAGGGAATCGCTGTACTTGACGACGAAGACGTAATAGAAATCGGAATCGATCCATTGACTATTTCATGCAATGCTACCGAGGTTACGTTCCCCGTGAAGATAAACTACAGCCTCGACAAGCTAGTGGAAGTCTTTGTCGACGCCTGCAGGGGAGAGATAATCTCCGGATCGATCGCTACACTTCTCGAAACAGGTGAAGAGACATTCACAGTAGATTACTCAGGCCTGGACTGCATGGAAGCCTGTTTCGCAGTCACTGTAGTAGCCGAAGACTGTGAAGGCTGTCCTCAGGAATTCGAAATCTGCTATTACTTCGATCTCGACAATGTTCCTCCAAGGATAGTTGAAGACGGCTTCTTCGAACTTAACTACTGCCGAATGCATGAAAAAGATGTGACATGGGAATTCGAAGACAACGCATTTGACAGAGTCGAAATCAGCATAAGCCGTGGAAAACTATTAGAATTTGATCCCGATTTAGGAGAAGAAGGAACATGGGTAGAGGTCGATCCAGCGACTTTCAAGTCATATGACGCCGTTATGACCCAAGTATCGAAAAGACCTATAAAGTGGCTACTCGGGCCGACAGAGTGTGAAGAAGTAAGCATAGCGATAACCGCTTACGACTTATGCTGTGACGATGATTGCGCGAACTCTACGACCTGGGAAGCTACAGCCTTCATAGACAATGTCTTCCCGGTGGTCGACTTTGATCTGGGCGACGACATTTGTGGAGATGCAACTTCGCTAACCTTCAGCTGGACGATATCCGATTGCCAGGAAGCGACCTTCACCGGAATCTATGCCGAGTTCTACTGTGGCTTTGATGAAGTGAATGGCACTAATGGTTCCGTCAGTAAAGAAGTCTGGATCAGTGAAGACGGACTCAGCGGTGTGGCAACACTGACCTGGGATCCCGTTGACTGCTGCTATCTCGAAGTGACAATTGGCGCGACCGACGCCTGTGGAAACGATAGTACAAGGTGGAACTACGATTACATATTGGTGGACAACCTGGCGCCGGTAATAGAATACTTTGGAGTGGAAGAAGAGTGCGTAACTGACAGATCAATCTACATCAACTACGGAGTTGAAGAGAACTGCCTCGATTATGTGATGATAACGGTATCCAGGGGCTGTCTCGACCGGGGAATTGACTGCTTCACATGGGTTTCCACTGAAAAGGCGGCCGAAGTACTATGGAAGCTACCGGAGATAGACTGTGAAGTCCTTACTTACACAATAACCGCAGTTGACTATTGCGGACACACAACGACGCAAGTAGCGACGGTTATTGTTGACAACACGGCACCTTCGATAGAGCTGGACATACTCGAACCTGATGTCTGCGCCACATTCACGACGTTCAACTGGGACGTAAGGGACAGGTGCATTGAAGAAGTAATGCTCATAGTCAATTATGGAACGCTAGATGCGACGCCTGTGGCTTACGTGCAGACCTTGAATAGAAGAATAAACGGAATAGGTGACAAAGAATTCGTCGGGCCTACTGGAAACGCGACATGGACATTCGAGAGACTTGACTGTGTAGATATAACGCTCACAATAATCGCTACCGACAGCTGTGGAAACACGACAGTTGAAAGCAGGCAATACGCAATAGACAACGTAGGACCAAGAATACTCGAATTCGGCTTTGTGGATGAAGAGGGTCAGCCTGTAGACAGAAGCGACATGAGCTGTGACGACGTTTACACCACAGACCTTCTCTATCTCACGTGGGATGCTACCGACAACTGTGAGGAAGACGCTGTCCTTACAGTAGACCTGGGCTTCATAGAAGAATATGTCTATGATGAGGTTATGGGATGGATCTGGGTAGACAGAGGACAGGAAGAATTGGTATCATGGTCCTCCGACGGAAGCAAGTGGCGCTGGAACATAGAAGATCAGGACTGCTACTATGGAACGATCACACTTGAAGTATTCGATTCCTGCGGCAGCGACTCGACAGAAACCACGATACTCGTTGACAACGTAGCCCCCGACTTCTCAATTGACGCCTCGATCGAAGAGTGTTCAGACGAAACCTGCGTAACGATAAGCTGGACTGGTTACGACAGGTGCATGACGTGTGGGACTGGCGACTGCGGATCATGGGATATAGGAAAGATCTTCTTCAGCCATCCCGATGTGAATACAGGGAAGAATTTTGCCAACATAAACATCATCGACACGTGCCTCAGTAATGGTCCAGAGTACAGCGGAACTATAACCTGGTGCTTTGGGAACCTCGACTGCGAGACACTCATAGCTACGATAGTCGGCTGGGACTCTGCAGGCAACATGTCTGAACCATGGGGTATGGAGATAGGCAATACCGATACAGTACCGCCAGTAATAGAAGAGTTCTCAATAAGCGAACTCATGTTCGAAGGAGACATACCATACGTTGAACTGACGTGGAAGGTTAAAGACAACTGCTTTGACTTCGTGAACATCTGGGTCAACCAGGGAAGCTTCCAGAAACCATTGTTAGAAACCTTCGAACTTGAACTGATCTCATTCATACCGCCCGAACCCTGGACGGCATTCCAGAAGAGCAAATCATGGACAAAGACAGTCAAGTGGTATCTTGAAGACCCAGAAGAACCCATAAAGGCCTGGATAGCAGCCTACGACTTCTGCTGCAACGAGGCAACCGATACTGTTTTCTTTGATGGGTTCTTTGACTTAGATATTTCCTGGCTTGGCGAAGGATGGGCTGGTGATGGAGGCAAGTATATTAAGCATGGTACAGTAGTAACTCTCGAAGCCGATGCGTCCCCCTGCTGGTACTTCGTGCACTGGGAAATAGATGATCCGAGCGGCAAGTCAACAAGTACAGATAATCCACTCGAATATACGATAACTGGAAATGCAACAATAGTGGCCTTGTTCGAGCAGTATGTTTATGAAGTGAAAGTCGAAGCCTCGCCAACAGAGGGAGCATTAGAACTGACTAAAGATGCGACATATCTTTGCGGAGACACGGCCTGTGTGGAAGCTACACCCACAGAGTGCTACGATTTCCTCTACTGGGATAC
>LVBU01000250.1 GCA_001603185.1 Thermotogales bacterium Thermo_02
CTGATTAACTGGGTTATAATTTTCCAGGGAATTTTATTATAGGAGGACATAGAATATGGCTGAGATTACCAGTGATATGGTAAAGAAACTTCGTGATGCCACGCAGGCAGGCATGATGGATTGTAAAAGAGCTCTTGTAGAGACGGAAGGTGATTTTGAACTCGCAAAGGATTATCTGAGAAAGAAGGGTATATTGAAGGCCGATAAGGTTTCTGGAAGAGAAACCGGAGAAGGTATAGTATATTCTTATATTCATCACAACGGCAAGCTTGGTGTTCTTCTTGAGCTGAACTGTGTTACCGATTTTGTGGCCAGAACAGAAGACTTCAAGGAACTCGCTCACAGGATTTCTCTCCAGCTTGCAGCTATGGGTGCCCGCTATATTTCACGCGAACACGTTCCTGCGGAGAAGATAGCAAAGGAGAAGGAAATCTATGCTGAACAGGTTAAGGATAGCGGTAAGCCTGCTCACATTGTCGAAAAAATCGTTGAAAGCAAGCTCGAAAGCTTCTTTAAAGACAACTGCCTCGTCGAACAGGAGTATGTTTTCGAAAGCGGAAAGACCGTAAACGACCTTATTGTTGAGCTGATTGCTAAAACAGGTGAGAACATTAAGATAAACCGATTCGTCCGCTGGCAAATTGGAGAGTCAGACAACTGAAAAGGTGAGCGAGTCTCACCTTTTTTTTCGGCGATTTCTGGAGGTGATTATGTACAGCAGAGTTCTCCTCAAGCTGAGCGGTGAGGTCTTGAGCGGAGAAGGTGGAAGAGGATTCAACAGGGAATTCGTCTCATACCTTGTTGAAGAGATTGTTGCCGTAATCCGGAAGGACATTCAGCTAGCCATAGTTATCGGGGCCGGCAACATCGTCAGAGGAAGGGAATTGGAAGACTTAAGAAGCTCCCGGGCCGATGAACTCGGAATGCTTGCCACCACAATGAATGCAGTCTATCTCAAAGAATCTCTCAACAGTGTGGGACTCAATGCCATAGCGGTCTCATCAATCATTGAGTTACCTTCTTTCGTGCCGCACAAGTATGATCAGATTGAAAGGGCGCTGACAGAAGGGGCCGTGGTCGTGTTCGGTGGTGGAACATATCTGCCATTCTTCACAACTGATACCGCAGCTGCGGTGAGAGCTGTGGAAATTGAAGCTGACATCGTAATCAAGGGTACCAAAGTTGATGGTGTGTACGATATGGATCCGAAGGTTTTCAAAGAAGCTACTAAAATCGATACGATTTCCTTCACTGAAGCTATTGAACGAGGCATAAGAGTTATGGATCAAGAGGCCTTCTCTATATGCCAGAGGTACAATATGCCAGTTGTCGTTATAGACTTCTTCAAGAAGGGAAATCTCCTAGATGCTATAATTGGCAAGAAAGTAGGAACTCTAGTAAAACCCGATTTATGGAGGTGATGAAATGTACGCACAGATAGTAGATCTAGTTGCCAGAGAAGTTATCGATTCAAGAGGAACACCAACCGTTGAGGCCGAAGTCTGGCTTGATGACGGAGGCCACGGAAGAGCGATCGTACCTTCCGGTGCATCTACAGGTAAATTTGAAGCTCTTGAACTACGTGATGGGGACAAAAAGAGATTTCTGGGCAAAGGGACGTTGAAAGCCGTTGAGAATATAAACGAGGTTATCGCTCCGGAAATAGTGGGCCTCAATGCGTTTGACCAGACGGCAATCGATGCCGCTCTTCTAAAACTCGACGGCACAAAGAATAAAGACAAGCTCGGTGCAAACGCTATACTCGCAGTATCTATGGCCGTTGCAAGAGCCGCAGCCGATAGTATTGACACACCGTTGTACAACTACCTTGGCGGAACCAATGCAAAGGTCCTTCCGGTTCCTTTTATGAACATAATCAACGGTGGAAAGCATGCAGACAACAGCCTGGATATTCAGGAATTCATGATTGTTCCGGCCGGATTCAAGAGCTTTAGAGAATCCCTCAGAGCTGGAGTTGAGGTATTCCATCACCTGAAGAAACTCCTGAAAGATAATGGTCACGTTACAGCAGTGGGTGACGAAGGTGGTTTCGCGCCGAATTTCGAAAACAATGAAGCCGCCATCAAATACGCCATAAGCGCTATCGAATCTGCCGGTTACAAAGCCGCTGAGGAAATCTTCATCGCTCTGGATTGCGCTGCAAGCGAGTTCTACAGCGAAGAGAAGAGTCTTTACAACATAGACGGGAAGGAGCTCACTTCCGACCAGCTAATTGATTACTACGCGAGTCTTGCCGAAAGATACCCAATTATAAGTATCGAAGATCCCTTTGCTGAAGAAGACTGGGAAGGCTTTGCAAAGTTCAATGCCAGGGTTGGAAGCAAGATTCAGATAGTCGGAGACGACCTTTACGTAACCAATGTCGAAAAGCTCCGCAAGGGAATCGAAACGGACGCTTCGAATTCGATTCTTATAAAGCTTAACCAGATCGGTTCAGTTACCGAGACTCTCGATACAATCGAATTCGCTCAAAAGCACGGCATGACCTGTATAATATCGCACAGATCTGGCGAGACTGAAGATACTTTCATCGCTCATCTTGCCGTAGCCACAAATAGCGGAATGATTAAGACCGGTTCAGCTTCAAGGACAGATCGAATTGCAAAGTATAATGAGCTTCTGAGAATTGAAGAAGAGCTCGGAGAACAGGCCGAGTTCAGAGGCCTGGAATCCTTCTACAATCTATAAACTTAACCTTAATAACGCGGGGGCTTTCGAGTTCCCGCTTTTTTTCAGGGAGTTGATCGGAAATGCTTCTAGATATTATCGGTCCTGTGATAGTGGGCCCTTCGAGTTCTCATACCGCCGGGATG
>LVBU01000251.1 GCA_001603185.1 Thermotogales bacterium Thermo_02
ATTGTACCGTTTGGGGGAATCCCAGCTTGTAAAATTATCCGCGCCGTTTATGCTAGATTCTTTAGATGCGGGCGGACTCGGATTATCAACTTCCGATGTTGGATTTATTTACGGCACTATTGGCGTTATTGCTCTAATAATTGGTGGAATTCTCGGAGGAATATTAATAGCAAAAGATGGATTAAAAAAATGGCTGTGGTTTATGATAATTGCTATTAACGTCCCGGATATTTTATATGTGTATTTGGCGTTCACACAGCCGACAAATATTTTAATAGTATATGCAAGCGTAGCCATTGAGCAATTCGGTTACGGATTAGGATTTACTGCCTACACAATGTATATGATGTATATAGCGACTGGCGAATTTAAAACTTCGCACTTCGCGCTCGCAACTGGATTTATGGCGCTCGGCATGATGATTCCCGGAATGTTCAGCGGAATGATTCAAGCTGCGTTTGGATATAAATTATTTTTTGTGTGGGTTTGTGTGGCTACAATTCCTTCCTTCATAATCGCGAAATATATTCCACTGGATAATATGTTCGGAATGAAAAAGAAGGAACAAGAAATTTGATTTTAGCTTACTTTGCTTTAATTGATTACAAGTAGATTTGTATTAGGAACAGGGTTATGAACAAGAATAAGATTTAGAGCAATATTAAGAATTGGAAATGAAAATGTGGCAACAAATTACGAAGATACACGTCTCAAGTTTCAATAAACCGGAGGTAAATTGAATCCCGATCAAGTTATTGAAGTACGGGGTCTAACAAAAAAATTTAAGAATCTCGTAGCGGTTAACAATCTCGATCTTAATGTTTACCGCGGGGATGTGTTTGGATTTTTAGGACCTAACGGCGCGGGCAAAAGTACAACTATACGAATGCTTCTTTCATTGATAGAACCTACAGCCGGTTCAATTAAAATTTTCGGAATGGACATAAAAGAAGACCGCAAAAAAATTTACGGCAAGATTGGCGCGATTGTCGAAAAGCCGGATTTCTACCTTTACTTATCAGCGTATAAAAATTTAGAGATACTCGGTAAAATGTCCGGCGCGGATACTTCTAAAAAAAGAATAATGGACATGCTTGAGCTTGTAGGACTTTCCAAGCGATACAAAAGCAAGGTAAAAACATTTTCGCACGGAATGAAGCAGCGGCTCGGTCTCGCGCAGGCGCTTCTGCACGAACCGGAATTAATTATACTTGACGAGCCCACAACCGGACTTGATCCTCAGGGTATGAAAGAAATACGGGATTTAATTATTTATCTCAGCAAAGAAAAAAACAAAACAATTTTTCTTTCATCACACATTCTCCGCGAAGTTGAATTGATCGCGTCGCGAATGATAATTATAAATAAA
>LVBU01000252.1 GCA_001603185.1 Thermotogales bacterium Thermo_02
TTCTTCACTCTTATTCACCCCTTCTTCTTAGTTTACTACCCTCTACTTCCTTGTCCAACTCCCCTGGGGGGTGAATACGCCTCCGCCAAGGACGGCTTTTCAGCTTTTCATGATCTTATCGGAGGACGTCTCCTTCCGCTCTCGACTCAGATCAGTAGTAATCGAAGTAGACCATCTTTCCCTTTGCTTTCAATTTCTCCGCTATGTCTTTCAGGACCTCGCTTCTCTCTTTTATGCCCAGTTGCCTGAAAGGAAGGAGCTGATGAGTCTTGTTTCTGGCGTTTCCAACATGGAAGTGGATGATGTCCGCCCGGTAGAAAAGCAAAGCGATTCTCTCTGGAGAGGTATCAGTCGTAATCTCTATCTCATCGGCATCCAGAATATTCGAAACCTGATTCAGTACCATGGCTCCCTCTGTAACCATCTCAGCGCCCTTCATCTCATATTCCGGCGGCGAATTGTATCCTAAACCCTTTTCCTTTAGTTTGATAGTCTCGTTCAGCTCTCGCGCAAATATATCCGTTGTAGTCGAACCGCAGATTATCTTTTTCCCTTGAGCTTTTTTGAAAGCCTTTGCAAACACTTTGTCTTTCTCCTTTGTCGAGGGAGGTCCGGTGAATATATTCAGGTGTTCGGGTGATCGACATTTGATAAGTATAATGGACGTATCATCCTCGTGTCTGCCTCCTGAGATTATACGGCACTCTTCAGCTACTCTCTCCAGCAAAGCAGTGTTATCAAGTTCCTTTCTCTGCTTTGCATAGTACTCCGCAAACCCTGTCTCACCCCAACCAAAGGTATAACTTTCCCCAAGTCCGGCCTGACTTACACCGTCGCTGAAGAGCAACAGCTGATCTCCCTCTTCAAGAGTAACTTTTGATTCACCGATAATCTCATAACCTACGGTGTAGTAATTCGGTTCGATTACGTGCAGCATTCCGTTCCTCATCAATACTGGCTTGGGAGCTTCGTAAGTGAATATCTGTCCGTGCCCGCCACCCGTGAGTCTGGCGCAGTTAAATGCGGTGAAGGGGAATGCCCTTGACCTTGCCTTGTGCATACTCGAGGCGAGCATTTCACAGGTCTCACTGAATGACAGAGCATTTTCTATCATTCCAAGCCAGCGGTTGCCGCACTCGATAGCGGTGATGTTGGCATATATGCCCGAACCGATGCCGTCAAATACGCCGAAGTAGCTACCGCTCTTTAGCCTTGCACTAGATATATAATCTCCGCATACGATTTGCCCATGCTTGAACGATTGATGTGTGATGCTCTCGTAAAAAAGCACTAGCTACCCCTCATCTTCATATAATTCCATCATGCGCTTAACAAGAGACTCACTTTCGGCTGTGCTTCTTCCGAGATAGTGGACGAGATCCTGCGCAAACTGCACCTGATGATCAAGGAGTTTCTTTGCCTGCTCAATTGTTTGCTTCTTTATCAATTTGATTTCGCTATCCTCCATTTTCATCTTCGTGAGATTTGCATAGAATCCCACATACTGGTTGTCATTCGGATAGGCATACAGCATCTCATGATATCGAATTCCGTATTTGGTCCTTACAGCTTCATAGGAGTCTGCTCTACCGGAAGACAGCAATTCATATCCCTCGGCATTCACCAGGTAGGATATCTCTCTACCCAGGACCCGGTTGTTGCAGATAAAGAGTTTCTTGAAGGCGGAATTCATGTGTACTATCCTCAAGTCCTGATCCAGAATGACAACGCCGTTGGGAGAGTTTTCAATAATCTTGTCCATGCGCTGTTGAGCCTGTCTTCTCATCTGTGGCATGCACATCGACGCTTCGGCCATACCCAGAACGACCGCGGCAGCCTTTTCACGACAGTTGTCGTAGCCACATGCACCGCAGTTAAGTCTGTCTTCCGGATTGGCCTTGCCAGTCTCGACAAGAACGGCTTCGATATCCTCTTCCCGGACCATCTCAAAGCAGAACTCTCTCTGTCGAGGGGAGAAGTGAGTCTTAAGGTCGAGCGAGGGCTCTCGATTGGCGCCGGCAAATTCCGAGAATGAGTCCACGTATTCCTGAACGGCCAGCTTGCGTTTGAAAATACTCTCTTCTTTCGGAAAACCCGGTCCTCCTATACAGCCGCCTTCACAGAAAAGCGGTTCGGCGAAACGGAAGGGCCACTCGTTCTGTGGGGTATCAAAGAGCTCTTTTATTTGCTTGAACCCGCTGACATGGATTACCTCAGAGTAGTCCACGTCGTCCTTCAAACCGCATGTCTTGATCATACCCCCCTGAATCGGGAAGAGTCTCGCGTCTCGGTAATCTATCTCTCTTTGAAAATCGCTTTCTGTACAGGTCGAGAGATCTATATCCTCCTCTTCGAACCATTGAAGTAGTTCGCTGAAGGTCAAGACGGCCTGAACGTAATCTCTATTCTCCTCTCTCCTTGCCTCTTGCTTCTTCGCGGCGCATGGGCCGATGAATACCACCGCGATATCTGACCCGAGTTTCTCGCGCAGCATCTTGGAGTGTGCTAGCATCGGCGAAACAACGTCCACAAGGCAATCTATATACTCGGGTCTGTATAGTTCGACGTAATTCACAACGGCCGGACATGCCGTAAAGATTCTGCCTCTTTGGGCTGTCTGTATTGATGCGGCTGCGATTAGACTGGCTCCCTCAGCAGTCTCTGAAACATAGCAAAACCCCAATCGTCGCAATGCCGACGGGATTCTATTTGATTGCCACCCGGGAAAGGCCGCAGGAAAGGAAGGCGCTATGCTGCAGGCCACTTTTCGACCTGAGGCTATGAGTTCTTTAACTCGATCGATTTCGGATACGATGAGTTTGGCTTTTTGCGGGCATTCGTGAACACAGGTCCCACACTGGACACAGAGACTGTCCATCACGTTTGCCTGACCTCTGGTGACACTGATTGCCTTCACAGCGCAAGCCCTGACGCAGCGATAGCAGTCCATACAGTTGGCCAGGTCGGTCTTTATGACATTCGCAAAGCCTTCTTTTCTCTCCTGCGGTCTCACAATGATTCTCCTTAGACTTTCAGCTTCTCGATCTCTTTAACTGCCTTTTCGAATGTGCAGTGTTCGATGACTTCGTCGTTGATCTTCAGCACCGGCCCTCTTTCACACTTTTCCGTACAGAAAGAGGCGCTTATTGCAGTCTCTTCGCGCAGTCCATGCTCCTGCAGATAGGCCATCAACTGGTTATACAGGTTCTGTGCTCCCCTAACATAGCAGCTTGTTCCAAAACAGATGTTGATCCGCAGAGGCTTGTCATCAGTTCCCGACAGAAGAACATCTTCGTGTTCGATACGCTTGCGATTCTTGAAGTGAGTATGCAGTAGTTCATGAATATTGTGTTCGTTCAGATGCTGATTGTACATCTTCTGCAGGTAGGGATTCTCATTCGAAACGTGCAACTGCAGCATTTTGTCGTTGTCATATATCCCTTTGCTTCTCTTTCTAACACTTTCCTTGAATGTCTTGACTGGCTGACCACCACCATTCACGCAGCCACCTGGACAGGCCATCACTTCGACCAGATCAAAGTGAGCTTCACCCTTCCTGATCTTTTCTATTAGCCTCTTAGCGTTTGCCAGGCCGCTTACTACGGCAAGTTTCAGGTTTAGATCGCCTATTCTGACCTCTCCCGTTTTCACTCCATCTTCGCCTCTGAACTGCACGAATTCCTGGCCGCTTTCATTAGAGATTTTCGACGCCGCATATCTCAGAACGGCTTCAGAGACACCTCCGGATGTGCCGAAAATTACGCCGGCTCCCGTCTTGAACCCGAAGGGCATATCGAAAGAACCGGGCTGAAGAGCAGAGAAGTCTATGCCTGATTCTCTTACCATCAGGGAGGCCTCCTGAGTTGTAAGTACGAAATCAACGTCCGGGTTCGAATCTTTGAAGAACTCTTCGCGTTTCGCTTCGAACTTCTTTGCCGTACAGGGCATAATCGAAACTACTACAAGATCCTTTCTTGAGATTCCGAGTTCCCTTGTAAGAACATCCTTGCATAGAGAACCAAACATCTGTTGCGGTGACTTACAGCTCGAAAGGTTTGTCAGCAGATCGGGATAGTACTGTTCCGCATACTTGACCCAGGCCGGGCAGCAAGATGTAAACTGCGGCAAACGCTCTTTCCGGCTTACTCTGTCTATAAACTCGTTTCCCTCTTCGATTACCGTTAGATCCGCTCCGAAAGAAGTGTCGTAGACCTTGTCAAAACCCATCATGCGTAAAGCAGTGATGATTTGACCCGTAGTCGTCGTTCCTGGCTGGAAACCGAACTCTTCTCCCATTGAGACACGTATAGCCGGCGCTATTTGGACTACCACTGTTTTGCTCTTGTCGTGCAGCGCTTCCCAGACTCCGTCCACCTGCGACTTGATTGTCAACGCACCTACAGGGCAGATCTTTACGCATTGACCACAGTTCACACACTCGATCTCTCCCATACCCTTGTTGAAGCTGGCTACAACAGTTGCATCGGCTCCTCTATTGGCGAAATCGAGTACGCCAACTGCCTGGACTTCCTGACATACGCGTACACAGTCACCACACAGAATACACTTGCTGGGATCCCTCACGATCGCATCACTCGAATAGTCAACCGGTTCAAAATCGACTTTCTGCTTGAATCTAACCTTGTTGACACCAAGCTGTTTCGAGAGCGCCTGGAGCTTGCAGTCATTGCTCTTGGCACAGGTAGTGCAGCTCTGATCGTGACTCGCGAGCATTAACTCAACGATCATCTTTCGCATGTTTCTCAACTGCTTGGTGTTGGTGTTGACCACCATATCCTCTGTTACTGGAGTGGAGCAGGCCGGAATAGTCCCCTTGCCGTTGACTTCCACCATACACATCCTGCAGGCTCCGTAGACACTGATCTCTGAATGGTAGCAGAAGGTCGGCAGTTCGATATTTGCCTTTCTTATTAACTCCAGAAGATTCTTCTCTCCTTCGTAAGGAACCGCTATGTTGTCAACCATTACATTAAAAGTCTTCATCATTCACCTCACGCCAGCTTTATCGCCTTGAATTTGCACGCATCCACACAGGCACCGCACTTGATACACTTTTCCTGATCAATCACGTAGCCAGTTTCCCTTGATCCGCCTATAGCACCTACCGGACAATGCCTCATACACAGACTGCACTTCTTACAAAGGACCGGATCGATAACAAAGCTTCTGAGCGCCGCGCACTGGCCGGTCGGACAGCGTTTGTTCACGATGTGTTCTATGTACTCGTCCCTGAAGTACTTCAGGGTCGACAGGACTGGATTCGGGGCAGTCTTTCCCAGACCGCAGAGCGAGGCTACTTGAACCGTGTGCGCCAGTTCCTCGATAAGATCGAGCGTCTCCATAGTGGCCTTCCCGGAGATAATATCGTCCAGTAGATTCAGCATCTGCTTTGTCCCTTCTCGACAGACGACACACTTTCCGCAGGATTCGTTCTGGGTGAACTGCATGAAGAAGCGTGCGATTTGAACCATGCAAGTCTGATGATTCATAACGACGAGACCGCCAGATCCTACCATTGCGCCGACTTCTAGCAGATTGTCGTAGTCCAGAGGCATATCCATATGCTCTTGAATAAGGCACCCTCCGGAAGGGCCTCCTATCTGAACGGCCTTGAAGTCGGCTCCCACATTGCTGCCGTCGTCGTTAACCACGCCGCCTCCGATCTCTGTTATGATCTGCCTTAAAGTCGTTCCGAAAGGCACCTCTATCAGTCCGGTGTTGGCTACATGACCGGTGAGGGCGAAGGTCTTGGTCCCTGATGACTTATCGGTTCCCAGAGCTGCATATCTGTCGGCTCCCATCTGCATGATGACGGGTATCGAGGAAAGCGTCTCGACGTTGTTGATTATTGTAGGTTTCCCATACAGGCCTTTTTGAGCCGGATATGGCGGTTTGGGCATGGGCATGCCTCTTCGACCTTCTATCGAGGAGATCAAGGCCGTCTCTTCGCCGCAGACAAAGGCTCCCGCTCCTTCAAAGACGTTAACCCGAAAGGCCTTGCCCGATCCAAAGATACTGTCTCCAAGAAAACCCAGTTTCTCCGCTTCTCTTACGGCGTTTCTCAGTCTCTTGACAGCCAGAGGGTACTCCGTCCTGACATAGATATAGCCTTCGGTCGCGCCGATTGCCTGACCGGCTATAATCATGCCCTCCAGAACACTGTGGGGATTCCCTTCCATCAGACATCTATCCATGAAGGCGCCAGGATCTCCTTCATCTCCATTACAGATGATGTATTTCTGACTGGCCTCCTGCTTGCGAGCCAATTCCCATTTGAAGCCGGTTGGAAAACCGCCGCCGCCGCGACCCCGGAGCCCTGATCTACTTATCTCATCGCATATTTCCTTCTGGTTCATCTCTAAAACGGCCCTTTCGGCCATCCTATAACCTTTATGGGACACGTATTCATCTATGTCTTCTGCATCGACCATGCCGCAGAGTTTCAATGTCGTCCGCTTCTGTTGGCTGTAGAAGGGGATCTCGTTTTGATGAGCAATGGGAGTATTTTCAATATCCCTGAAGAGCAACCTCTCTATTACTTCGCCCTTCTTCAGTGTCTTTTCGATAATCTCTTCAACGTCTTCCACTTTCACGTGTGTATAGAAAATGCCCTGAGGATATATTGTTACCAGTGGTCCCTTCTGACAGAACCCCTGACAGCCGCTATGCTTCAGCAGGCTGTCCCCGCCTTCCTCCCTCTTCAGTGCGACTGTTATACGGTAGTCCTTTTCATCTGCCAGTTCGATGAAACGGTTGTAGATATCCATCGAGCCGTTGGCTATGCAGCCGGTGCCTGCACAGACAACGACCGAATGTTCGAACTTGCCGGCCGATTCATTGTATCTGGTTGCGATACTCTCCAAATTTACATTACTCATGATTGGCCTCCGCTTCCTTTATATCTTTGATGAGACTCTTGATCTTCTGTGGTGTAACACCGCCGTACACCTTTTCATCGATTACCACTACAGGAGCAAGACCGCACGCGCCAAGACAGGCAACAGTTTCAAGCGTGAAAAGCCCGTCATCGGAGTTGGTCTTCTTGTCTGTAAGATTCAGCTCCGATTGCAGAGTATTCAGAATATCTCCAGACTTCTTCACGTGACATGCCGTACCATCACAGACCTTGATAATGTGCTTTCCCTTCGGCACGAGCGTGAAATGCGAATAAAACGTGGCAACACCGTAGATCTGCGCAGATGAAATACCCAATGCCGTCGAAATATAAGTCATTATTTCCTCGGGAAGATACTTATACTCCTCCTGAATCTCCTGAAGAATGGGGATTAGCTTGTAGTGATTGTTTTCGTACTTGTTCAGTATCTCACAGACTTTGTCGAACTTCTGATTCAGAACATTTTTCATATCTTTCTCCTTGCGGCATCGAAATATCTATATACAGGTTTTTCGAACTCTAATTATCGATATAATTTT
>LVBU01000253.1 GCA_001603185.1 Thermotogales bacterium Thermo_02
TCGATTATCCCGTTTCATCCCGAATTAATTCTATACAGGACATCGTTCTTCAAGTAATGGATCTTGCTCCCGCTCTTATGCCCTCGATCCTGAACCAACGAAGAACCTGGACGCGAAGCGTCGGAACGAAGAACAAAGCTCCTAGCTCTGGAACGATGAACCGCTCTTATGCTCTCCAAGGACGGATCCATGCTCTTGGACGACGGACGCTGGACGGGTTTTACAAAATGGATTCCCCACTTCCAGCATTTACGAATGAGTTTGCGTTACGTGAATGTAAATAATGGAGTCTGTCCCTAATTACCGTTTCTGTCCCCGTTCTTCGCAAGTACCGCTCTTCCGCTTTTTATAAAAGTCCCCGCTTGCGGTGGGGAGTGTGCTCTTGAGAACCGTTGTACGTTGTGCGTTGTAGGTTGCCGGCAGACCGACCGAGAAGGATCACGAGAGATTTCGAGAGTTCGCTCTTCATCTCGTGTTTTCGCTCTTCTCGCTCTTACGAACGAAGAACAAAGCTCCTAGCTCTGGAACGAAGAACTTGGGCGCAGCGCGCCGGAACTGCTCTTCTCGGGTGGATGTCTCCTCGCGCTCTTTGCCCGCGAAGCGGAACTGGCATCGCGAAGCGATACTGGCCTGCGCAAGCAGACTGGCGAAGGCGAAGCCTTTACTGGCGGCGAGATGTTCTTCCCGCCAAAAATGGAGTCTGTCCCTATTTTCACGAAAACCCATTACCCAGCTCTTACCTGCCCGCCTTCTCACGATTCGAGTAATACCAATGTTGAATACTTGCCGGTAACAAGTCAATAAACGCTCTTCCCAACGCCACTCTCTTCGCTCTTCTGATTCTCTTGAGCTGACGTATAAAGTCCTCTCTATCGTGCTCAATCAATCTCGAATTCTCAAATGCAATCAAGACCTGACTCGTTCTTTCGGCCCAATCGAGCTTATCGACAGCGTAGTCTCTCGCTCGCTTACTGAAAGCGCCTATACTTGAGCTGTTATCAACATAATACCTCATTCCTTCAACTAACGAATCTACATTACAGATCGAGAGCGGCCAGTAATAGCCGTCCGCTCTTGAGACAAATCGTTCCACCGATATCAGCCTACCAACATCATCGTTTACAACCTCATTCATCGGCGCATTGTCCGTAGTAATCACGGGCATCCCGCATGACAGAGCCTCGAAAATCGTCAGACCTATACCTTCAAGCTTCGTCGGATAAACATATACATCCCCTTTGTGATATAGACCCGGAGCCGGAATAGTAGCGTGTACCAGCTCGATATTGTGATCTGAAAAGCGACTCACGTCAATACCAAGCAACTTCCCTATATCTACTTGAGTATGTAGTATTAACTTCGAGTCCCTGTAAAGCCCGCTCTTAACAAAGGCACTGATAAGAATATCCGTACCCTTTCTAGCCGACATTCCCACCGAGTGAAAGAACCTGATCCTTCCGTCTGTGCTCTCTCTCTTGCAGGAGAAGAGCTTCGTGTCAGTTCCCCAGGGGATGTAATAACACTGCGGATGCCATCGGAACACCGAGTAATGCCTTTGAGTGTTGCAGATCAGGAAATCATAAAAGCGGAAGTCATTTACACTGTCTTCTCTGTAATAATCCACATAAGAGCCGATTTTCACATCAGGTCTCTCTTTCCTGAGCATTAGTACCGGTTCAAGATCTGCCTGTTCATTAAAGAAAACAAGCTCTATGTCATTAGCATCGACCCATTTTCGGAAATGACTCCAGGATATGGCCGTTCCATCGAGTCTGAGCCCCCACGTCACATTGGGGCGATCCCATATTGGATTCCCCTTTGCATACGTCTCGCCTGCTCTGGCATACACAAAAGTCGTGTGCCGCGAAGCCAGAGTCGATTCAAACTGACTTGTCACGTATGCCGCACCCCGTTCAAACCACGTGCTAACGAATCCAATCCTCATATATCACCTCTGTTCTTGCAAGTGGAAAAACAGAATCCGGACAGGCAAAACCCGAGAACACGCGCTTGACTGCTTGGTCTGTAGATCTTACTGTGCTCCGACTACCGACCAAAGCAGAACTAAAATAGTCACTCGATACTCTTGGCCAGGTTAGAAAAACAGATTGGATCTATTTCTCTAACACTCCTATTTTGCCAGAAACCACAGTTCAAAAGTAAGCGATAAACCTGATTGATCTACAGCAACTAAAGAACAGAGAACTTTGCAAGAATAGCAAACCGGTTTTGCGATGAGCCTGCCCCAAAATGCTCCTATTCAGGAATCCTATACGGGATCTCGCTCCGGAGTAAGACGGTCATCCTGGCTTCGACTTTCGTTTCGGGTCATCCCGTAGTGTTCCTATACGGGATCTCGTTCCTACCAGACCCTAGACCCCAAACCCCAGACCCGTTCCTCCGCTCTCCACCAATCACCATTCACCAGCCACCGATCTTACGCCCGCGAAGCGGAACTGGCATCGCGAAGCGATACTGGCCTGCGCAAGCAGACTGGCGAAGGCGAAGCCTTTACTGGCGGCGGG
>LVBU01000254.1 GCA_001603185.1 Thermotogales bacterium Thermo_02
AATGGTGGTGATCTCTTTTGCAGAGTAGCTCTCTGGTTTCGATTGCCGGTATGGCTTTATCAATGCTTCTTCTATTCTTCGCTTTTGGGCATTCAAAGAAGAAACGCCTGATAGATGACACTCCGACTTCCAAGGCTCATGGTGTTTTCATTGGTCTTGTCGAGCTTTCTGGAACTGCCGAAACCTCTTCGCCGGTGACAAGTTACCTAACTGAAAGGGAGTGTGTGCATTACTCCTGGAGCATCTCCGAACACTGGAGTAGAACTGTGACGGAAACTTACACGGACTCACAAGGCAAGACCAGAACAAGGACTAAGACGGAAAGTGGATGGAAACTCGTGGCTTCCGGCAGTGATATGTGTAAATTCCTACTCAGAGACGAGACTGGAACTGTTCAAATAAGACCGGAAGGCGCAAAGATAGAGGGGACGAGGGTAATGAACCACTATTGCGGACCTTCAGACCCAATATACTACGGAAAGGGGCCGGCGTTTTCCGTTCCTAATTCCGATCACAGAAGGAGTTTCACCGAGACCATAATACCGCTTGGGGCAGAGCTTTATGTAATGGGACAGGCAAGAGAGAGAGAAGATGTGGTAGCAGCAGAGATAGCTCATGATAGAGAATCGCCTATCTTCATTATCTCAACCCGTAAGGAGAAAAAGGTTAGTAGATCTTATGGATTAAGTTACTGGGCCTTCTCTATCTCGGGCCTTGCAGTTATTCTACTTTCAGTTTTCATCTCCAGAAGGTTATCCGTTTATTGGATTCCGCAAACTGCCCAGGATTATGTTACGGCGGGGCTTATCTACGGGGCAGTATGGTTAATCGGCTGGGTATGGACCGTCTATAACGGCCTCAAAGCTCTTAGAGAGAGGGTAAGGCAGGGAAGATCTCAGGTTGAAGTTCAATTCAGAAGACGCAGCGACTTGATACCAAGACTGGTCTCTCTGGTAGCCGGTCTTATGAGGCATGAGCAAACTGTACAGACGATAGTAGCCGATCTCAGAACCGAAATGACACGTGAAGTATCTTCAGCTGCTTCAGGGTTGATGCTTCTTATCGAGAAGTATCCTGACTTGAAGTCGAGTCAGACCGTCTTGAATCTACAGCGCGAACTCACCGAGACCGAAAATAGAATTGAACTCGCGCGTGCTTATTATAACGATCTTGCGACCTTTTATAACACAAGACTGGAAAGAGTTCCAGACTTCTTAATAGCGAAGATTGCCGGGCTGAAACAACAGGAGCTTTTCAAGTATTGACTCGCTGAGATGTTGATTATTAAAGAGGCAAAATGGAAATCCGATCAACTGTCATCCAGGGTCTTTGGGTCTCTTGGCGGTGTGTATTTCATCCCAATATTCCAGGCTTTTCCAAGATGAATGCCTATTGACCAGTATGAATTCTCATATACGGAGAATGTGGCGGGGTTCATCTTCTTTATGTCTGGGAGTCCGTCAACTATGAAGAACTCAGAGCAGTAGCTCTGAACAACTTCGCCAATGAAGGTCTCGTGTGTACCGCCAAAATCGAGGACATCGACAAGTCTGCACTCCATATTCAACGGTGCCTCTTCGATCATAGGGGTATTATCGAGTTCTCCAAAAAACGTCTTGAAGAGCTCAGATTTGTCTGTTGTCTTTCCAGAGTATATTCCCATGAAATCTACCCCTCGCAGCATATCCAGTGAGGGGATATTCACACTGAAAGACCCGTATTCCCTGATATTCTTGCAGCTTAAACGCGTCTTTGCCAGGGAAATCTGTACCATCGGCGGCTGGACTTCGACCACTCCGCAGAAGGCCACCGTGGTGTAATTCGGTCTTTCTTCCGTCATGGTTCCCACTACAACAAGAGGCATCGGGTAAATATGTATTCCGGCTCCTATTCTGTCCTTCACTTCCATCACCAATCCCATAAATCTCTCAGAATACTGCTTTGTTCAATTCTACATGATTTCTCTGAATTATAGCAAGTATTCTTGGGCTGAATTGCCGGATAATCTCAGCAATACATTGTATAATTCATTTGGAAATCAGGATCGATAGAAGGGGAGGTTATTGAATTGGAGCAGCTACATGACGATGTTGTATGGCTGAGCTTTGATTTTATCGAGGAGTTCATGATCGACGTCTTCAAAGCAGCAGGTGTCCCTGATGAAGATGCCAGGATCTGCGCAAATGTCTTAATTACTTCCGATAAGCGCGGCATAGATTCTCACGGTGTAGGACGTCTCAAGCCCATTTACATAGACAGGATAAGAGAAGGTATTCAAAATCCAGTTACAGAATTCGAAATCGTCAAAGAGGGGCCTACTACTGCTGTCGTGGACGGTCACGACGGAATGGGGCACGTGATTGCCTACAAGGCTATGAAACTGGCAATTGAAAAGGCAGATAAGTTTGGTATGGGAATGGTGGCAGTAAGGAATTCAACTCATTACGGAATAGCCGGCTATTATCCGCTAATGGCAATTGAAAGGGGCATGATCGGAATCACCGGAACCAACGCGAGACCATCAATAGCGCCAACATTTGGGGTCGAAAACATGCTTGGCACCAACCCGCTCACCTTTGGTATGCCGACCGACGAAGCGTTTCCTTTTGTTCTCGATGCCGCAACTTCGGTTGCGCAGAGAGGGAAGATCGAAGTTTACGGGCGGGCGGAAAAGGAGATCCCCGCGGGCTGGGTTATAGGAAGAGATGGTGGCGCGAGAACCGACACTCTGAAGATACTCGAAGACCTTAATACTGGCGAAGCCGCCCTTGTTCCACTTGGAGGAATTGGAGAGGATACAGCAGGTTACAAGGGTTATGGATATGCAACCGTTGTTGAGATACTGTCTGCCGCACTTCAAGGAGGAAGTTTCTTGAAGATGCTTACCGGAATAGGCTCGGGAGGAGAAAAGATCCCTATAAGAATTGGACACTTCTTCATCGCAGTAGATATTGAAGCCTTCACTCCGCTTGAAGAGTTCAAGAAGAATGCAGGTGATATTCTGAGAGCGTTACGCTCTTCATCCAAGGCACCCGGTCAAGAAAGGATATATACTGCAGGCGAAAAAGAGCATCTGGCCTGGCTTGAAAGAAGCGAAAAGGGCGCTCCACTTAACGGGATTCTCAGAAAGCAGTTCGTTCAGCTAAGAGACGAATACGGACTTGAAAAATACAGATTCAGCTGGGAGTAACAGCAGCTTTTCAGGAGGTGATTGAGCCCTTTACGGGCTCTCTTTATGAAAATAGGAGTTATTGGATTTGGAGCCGCAGCGATAGGCTTCATCAGTGAGTTGATAGGAACAGATCATGAGATCCATGTGCTTGAACGGTCAAAGGATATCTACAGTTCAAGTATTAGCGGGATTCGCTCCGACGGCAAGATCTTTGTATCGAGTACGATGGGGGGCGAACTGGAGATACCTTTGAGTATACAACAGAACGTTGTTGATTTTTACATTGATAAGCTTGATGCTGAGGATAAAAAGAGCGTAAAGACAGGTGTTTCCTTCGATAGCAACTCAGAGTACTTCGATGCCTTCTACGCTAAAGGATTCGAACCGGTGAATTCCATTTTCTGGCACATCGGGACTGATAAACTTGGTTCTGTATTGACCAGGATATTTGAGGAGTTCTCCGCTTTCGGGAATATTCACTTTCATTTCGGCTCTAAAGTTGATGAGATTGATGTTGGCGATAGTGGAGTAGTAGTAAGGGGGAGCGATTTCGAAGCTGATTTTGATCGTGTAGTCGTTGCCGTGGGTAGAAGCGGTCACAGTCTCATAAAAAGGGTCACGTCGAAGTATCCTGAGATTGTCGCGTCAAGCAATACCGTCGATATCGGAATAAGGTATGAACTACCGGACCATCTTGTTGAGAAGATAAACAGAGAGATGTATGAGTTCAAAGTTCGTCTCAAGACACAGACAGGCTATACGGTGCGAACTTTCTGCAATAATCCCTCCGGCAAAGTCGTACTGGAAAACTATGACGATTTTGTGACTGTAAACGGGCATTCGAACTCTGATGGAAGCTCAGTAAACACCAACTTCGCTATACTCTGCACGACACGTTTCACAGAACCGTTCCATGATCCGATCGGATATGGTTCCTATATTAGCCGCCTTAGCAACATTCTCGCCGGTGGCAGGAAAGTAATACTGCAGACATATGAGGATTTCATGCACACGAAAAGAACAAAGCGTCTTGGAAGAGTCTCACCGACCCTGCCGGATTCCGGCTATATACTCGGCGACATAAACCTGGTTCTACCTAGAAGAATTTCCGTGTCGCTGACAGAGTTTATTGAGAAACTCAGTTCGGTGATTCCTGGAATCGCGTACCCGGACAATCTAATGTATGCTGTTGAAGTCAAGTTCTACTCTAACAAGATCAACAACGGCAGGTATAAAAACCTGAAGTTCGTTGGAGATTGCAGCGGTCATACCAGGTCAATAACGTATGCGACCGGTCACGGAAGGCTCCTTGGCAGAACGCTAAAGTAACCTGAAAGCTTCGTTTCGGGCAATTATTGAACGCCGTATTTATACATGTATATGAGTTTCGGTGACATTGGTACAGTTCCGCCAAAGGGGTTGTTGAGTGATCGAGTTATCACCAAGATCTGAGATCAACTATCCCGGTTTGAATTGTATTCATAAGCCCTAACTTCGTAAGGGTCGAGTTCGATCCTGTTTCCGCCATCTATCTTTTCGAGTATATCTCTGCCATCGAGATAATGGACTATAGCGTTGTTTTTGTCGGGGCTATCGCATTCGAAATCAAAAATTCGTCTTGCATTACGGCAGTTAGCGACCAGAAGAGAGGTCTCTCCGGAGCTACCGGCATATCTCTTGACAACAACCGATGTATCGCGAGAATACACCACATTCTCTTCGTCTCGAAAGTCCCCATCGACATAGGTATTCTTCAGCCTGGGTTTTAGTCGTGCAAGTCTTAGTATGTGCTGCTGGAACTCCGGAAATTCTTCAATTGAATTGTCGCCGCCGTTTATCTTAAGATCAAAGAGGATGCCGTTTGCGAAGCATCTGTTTGCGTTAGCGTATTCCAGTGCATCAATCTCGTGCGAGTATAGAATCCACGGAAGAGAGTATCGAACAATCTCAGGATTCTCCAGTTGAAACCAGTTCCATGAACCATCACAATAGCGGGATACGAGATCTGAGAAGCCTTCCGAGATTATCACGGCGTTGGGGTTGCAATGGGACTTCATATAGACTCTCAATTTCGAAAGCAAATCTGCAAGTTCTTTCGTGTAGGCGTTTTCGGATCTGGTATGACCGTGGTCACCGTTGTGACATACATAGCTCTTGTGGCCGATTTGATCAAGTTGTATATTCTGAAAGTCGTATTCGGTCATGATCCTCTTTGCCGTATCAAGAAACCACTTTGAAGATTCCTTCCCGGTAATACAAAGATCATAAAGCATCATATTCCTGCTTGATGTGGCCATAGCCGCGTTTCTGAACGGAATATCGAATATGTTTCTGGAAGCATCACCTCCCGAATAAGGACTACCAGTCCTTCCGAGAACTGGCCAGCGGTAGCCAAACTCCTTGTACTCTGCTGTTTTCGTGTCAAGGAGCGTTCCGTTGAAGAAGGGAATAAGCTCACAGCCAGACTTCCTTGCTCTGGAGATTCCTTTCTTGAGAGCTTCCAGACCTCCCCAATCTCTATTAGGATAATAACCAAAGGAGTAGTAATTGTCGTGTCCCTTCTCCTGCCAGCCGAAGACCATTGCGTATTTCAAGCCCGTCCTGAGGGTCTCACGTGCAATCCGGTCTATATCACTGTAGTTCCTTACCTGGGTGCCATCCTGGTGCTTCATGAAATAGAAAGTCCAGCCCACACTGTTCTTGAAGCTCTCACAGACCTCGGGCCTCTGTATTATCAGGTCAAGCCACTTTCTGTGTCTGTCAGCAGTAATGTGCCAGTCCCCTGTATGAGGAGTCAATATAATCTCGCAGGATTTCCAGCGTTCTCCTTTTCGAAGATTAGGATAGAAGGCAATTGCCATTTGAAGAGTACGTCTGTTCATCGAGGCGTCTCTTTTATCCTTGAGGATCAGCTTTTCGACATAGAAATCAAAGAGCTCGAAATCGCCATTTCTGACATCGATTGCCAGACCGTTTTTCTCGTTCGAAAAGTCCACCCAGCTTGAGACAAGCCACTGCGGGTATCTCAGATATAGCTTGTGTCTCATCCTATTCCAGGTAATGTGGTTATCATCACCAAGGTTCTTCAGCGGGTGTTTCACGATTCTGTCGCGGAATTGAGTGGGCATGTACAGAGAGTATTCTTCGGTGTTTCTTCCAAATCCGCTTACTATAGGAAATATCACATCACTTACCAGTTCGTCCGACGAATTCTCAACCTCTATGGAAAGTCGGATATCCTCCCTGTCCAGCACCATATGAACCACAACATTCAGATCAAAGCCGTGTCTTTCAACTTCCAGATTTCTGTACACTATTCTTGCACTTCTCGAGTCAATAAGGAGAAACTCCACACGTTCCTGTTCACAAGAATCGATGTGCCTTCCATCCCAGAGAGAATTCGGAATCATCAAACGAAACAGGGGGCTATTAATACGTTCTTCAAGGAATTCCTTTTGCAAAACCTTACTGAAAAGAGATGTAACCGATCCGGACCGGTCGAGATCAAGTATCAGATATTCGTTTTCAAGCCTATAGAATGCATCTCGCATAGTGGTGGTCACCGACTTTCTTGATCGTTGGAATCTCCTTTGAACAATCCTCTCTGACAAACGGGCACCTGGGATGAAATCTACAGCCTGATGGTGGATTTATTAACGAAGGAATATCTCCGCCGGTTGTAAGGGGGATTCTTTTAAGACCGGATTCTGGAGAAGGAGCAGCCGACTTCAGAAGCTTTGTGTACGGGTGGTAAGAGCTGTTTATGACCCGATCGGCCGGACCAATCTCCATAATCATGCCCGCGTACATCACGATTATCCTGTCGCTCATATAACGTGCTCCGGCAAGATCGTGTGTGATATAAACAAATGAAACACCATGACTCTCCTTCAGAAAGAGCATCATGTTCATTATGCTCATTCTGTTTGAGACATCGAGCATAGAGGTCGGTTCGTCGGCGAGTATCAAGTCCGGTTCCACAGCAAAAGCGCGGGCTATGTTGACTCTCTGTCGCTGTCCTCCAGACAGTTCGTGAGGAAACTTCTCTGTGAACTGTATAGGCGGTTCCAGACCAACTTGCACGAGTATCTCGTCTATCTTCTCATCGACCTCCCGACGCCCTCTTCCTATTTTGTGAATAACGAACGGTCTTTCCATGATTCTTCCAACTGTTCTGGTGGGGTTTAAGGCACCAAAGGGATCCTGAAATATCATCTGAACCTTCTTATGGTATTCGAGCTCTTCGACTCTGGGCATGAATCTGCTAAGCTCTTTGCCTTCGAAGATTACTTTACCTGAAGTCTGTTTGTAGATTCGGGCTATAACATTTGCCGTGGTTGTCTTTCCACTACCCGACTCACCAACTATCGCAAGAACTTCGCCGTTATTCAGAGCGAACGATACATCATCCATCGCGTGAACGAACTGCCCGTGTTTTCTGAAGGAGTTTACTGGAAAGTGTTTTGTTACGCCTTCCAGCACGAGGATTTTAGTCACTTTTATCAGCTCCAGTGTAAAGGAAACAGGCTGCCAGGTGTTTGGGCTGCAACTCCTTGAGTTGCGGATACTCTTTCTCACAAATCTTCATGGCCTTTGGACAGCGAGGTTGAAATCTGCAACCTTCTGGAGGCTTGAGCAAATCTGGTGGCTTTCCTTCAATGCCCCCCATTCTGGTTATGGGTCCTGTAAGGGAAGGGAAGGAGTTCATCAGACCTTTAGTATAGGGATGAAGTGGTGAGTTGAAGAGCGCTTCGGCGGGGCCGTATTCGACTATTCTTCCCGCATACATAATTGCTAATAGATCGCTGATTTCAACAAGCAACGAGAGATCGTGAGTAATGAAGATAACGGAAAAGCCAAACATCTTTCTTAACTCCTGAATCTTCTCGATGATCGTTCTCTGCACGACTACATCTAGAGCAGTGGTCGGCTCATCCATAATAATGAGATCAGGTTGCAGTATAAGAGCCATAGCTATCATGACACGCTGCTTCATGCCTCCGGAAAGCTGATGAGGATATGAGTTGAATCTGTCCTCAGGAATATCGACTAGTTTCAGGACCTCGATTGCTCTGTCGAACGCCTCCTTTTGAGAGACATCACGATGAGCGTTGATGGCATCAAGCAGTTGGTCGCCGATTGACAGTACAGGATTTAAGGCGTTCATCGCAGATTGAAAGACCATCGATATATCAACCCAGCGGATCTTCTTCACCTCTTCCTCGGGAAGAGAGGCAAGATCACGATCTTTGAAGATTATACTTCCCTTCTCTATAACGGCATTATCCTTTAGAAGGCGCATTATGGCAAAGGCTAGAGTCGATTTTCCACAGCCAGATTCGCCTGCAATTCCAAGAAGCTCGCCCTTTGACAGTTCAAACGAGACATCGTCGACAGCGTGAACAAAACCACTTCTTATCCTGTAGCCAGCCACCAGATTCTTGCATGTAAGTATCGTGTTATTCATCGTATTAATCGGCGGAGACCCCCTGCTTTAGCTGTGGGGAGGAAGCTGCCTGCCTCCTTTCACATAGTAAGGATGTTGTTTTACTTAACAACTTTAGTTTCTTATAGCTTGCTGAAGCATGCACTTTCGTTCCGTCGAGCTTTCGGATGTCAAAGTATCCGCTATTCCGTCTTCCAAATATGAAGCATGGTTCTCCCTGATATTCGACTTCGTCAAACAGCTCGAACCCATAAACGAATCGAGGAGCTTTATTAGCTTT
>LVBU01000015.1 GCA_001603185.1 Thermotogales bacterium Thermo_02
GGAGGCCTAAGATGAGAAAAAAATTTATTTATGTTGTTCTCATCCCGCTCGTAATTTTGCTAATCGTGGTTTATTTATTTCACAATAAGTGGATTGAGTCGGGAATTGAATATGCCGCCGAGGAAGTTGTAGGCGCTAAAGTCGAAATTGACAATCTTCATTTAAATTTTTCGCCGCTCGGAATTGAGTGGGCACAAACGCACGTAGCGAACCCGCATAATACCTGGCGCAACCTTTTTGAAACAGGCAAAGTAAAATTCAACATCGATTTCAACCAGCTTTTACGCGGCAAATATATTATTGATGAGGTTGAGGTGAACGATGTTTTGATAGACACAAAACGCTCAACCGACGGCGCAATCGATAAAGATAGAAATAAACGTGCGATACTCGCCGGCGAAAAATTATCTTTCTCGAAACTTGCGGACCAGGCAATTAAAAACACAGTAACTATTCCACCGGTTTTTGATCTCGTTAAATTGAGAAAAGGATTTAACGCAGATAGTCTTGTAAAAGCCCTTGATATGAGCTCAGTAAAATATATCGACACGCTAAAAACTCGGGTGAACGATTTAACAAATCAATGGTCAACAATTAAAAATGATTTTGAAACCCAGAAGCAAAAAGTGCTCGATATCGAAAAACAAATTTCAGCTATCAATCCCGGAGCGCTCAATAATGTTCAATCAATTTCAAGCGCTATTGTGACTGTTAATAATTCAATTAAAACGGTTAATGAAATAAAAGAAATTGTGAATGCCCGCAGCGTTTCTGTAAAAACCAACGTTGTTAATTTTACTGAACTTGTTGGAAGAGTTGACGATCACGTTAAAAATGATTTTGAAAAATTAAAAAGTATGGCGCGGCTGCCGAGCATCAACACTAAAGGAATGGCAAATCTTTTGGTTGGCAACGAGATGTACAAACGCGCTATGAATTATATGAGTTGGGCTGATTACGCGAGAGCGACTGTAAAAAAATATCAGCCAGAGCCGGACAAAGAATCGCCACCGCGAATGAAGGGGCAGGATATAAAATTCCCTGAAGAGCGGGGTTACCCAAAATTGTGGATAAAAAAAATTAAAATTACCGGTGGCTCCGAAAAGGGCGCTTTAGAATATTTTCGCGCTACCGGCCTCGCGGAAAACATTTCCGACAATCAAAGAATTACCGGATCGCCAATTAATATTTCTTTGGATGGAGTTGGAAATAACAACCGCACTTTGAAACTTACCGGCACGTTCGATAGACGAAATGAAATTCCGGTTGATAAATTTTCCGCGAGTTTAACGAATGTTCCGTTGCGCGAATTTTCACTCGGCAACTCAAATTTTCTTCCATCTAAAATCACAGATGCCGTGATGAACTCTTCAATTAAAATTTCGATACCAGGCAATAAAATTGACGCGACGGCAGAACTGAACTTGCGCAATTTAACGTTGCATTTCGAGACCGACGCGAAAAATCTCGCGGAACAAATTGTACGCGAAATATTGTTAGGCATTGACGGATTCAATGTACAGCTTAGGTTGTGGAATACAAGCGGATCGTTCGATATCGCGCTTTCTACCGATCTCGACGAACGGCTTTCGCAAAGAATCTCCGCGCTTATCGGCGAAGAAGTTAAAAAACTTCAAGCTGAATTACGGCAAAGATTTGACGCGGTTGTTCAGCAGGAAATTCAAAAGTTCAACACGTTATAT
>LVBU01000255.1 GCA_001603185.1 Thermotogales bacterium Thermo_02
GCACTACGGGATGACAGGATAGGATGGGGTTTCTTCCGGTTTCTATTAGCTTGGTCGATCTCTCGCTCTGTTTGTCATATCTCGGTCCTCACTTCGCCAATACTTTCATCGCGCTTTTCCAGAGCCCTTTGTTGAGGAACATGACTACTATGTCTATCGAGACGTCGAGGATGAGGTCGAAGAATTCTGGGTCGATCTTCCACTCTTCATCTGGAAGCACGTCTTTTATCATCTGTTTCACTTTCTCTTTCTTTGCCGGGCCGTCGCCGGGATGTTCGACGAGACTGGCGAAGACGCTTATTAGAGAGATTAGCTGGCGCATGAAATTCATTGTCTACTCCTTTCATGTTCGTCCTTCGATGTGTCGCGTCCAGGTTCTTGGTCAGAAGCGCGAAAATACGAGACTAAGAGAAGGCGGGACGCGAAAATCGGGGACAGACGTCAGGAGACCGACAGTCCCCATTTTCACGAGAAGAGGAGAGAGCTACTTTTTTCTCGTGAGCGTAGCGAACTCTCGATCTTTCTCATAACTCTCCACGCTCCACTCTCCACGATTCTCAAAAGAACTCTCGACAATGCTTTTTCTCGTCTCTTGCCGACACCCTACAACGAGCAACGGCTCTTACTGCCCGCGAAGCGGAACTGGCGCGACGCAGTCGTACTGGCGCCACGAAGTGTTACTGGCGAAGGTGAAGCCTTTACTGGCTGCTTCTGCCCACAACCTACCGCGGTTCTTACTGCCCACCGGATTCCCAGTCCGAAGATCGGGCTTCGATTCCCCGTGGCGCTGCCAGCTGAACCATTCTCAATAATTCATCATAATTAGTGTAGAAACAGTGAAGCAAAGGGGCCTTCAATGAAAGAAAGCTCATATGCGATGACTTCCTTTGTTGTCCTGCGCATTGAAATGATTATCACTTTGAGTTGCAATATCCTTCAGTCTGCTTTTCTTGATTGTGCGAAACAGTCATCACTGAAGTTTCGATTGTTTACCGACCCCATACCAATTTGCAGTGAAGTACTTGTAGACATCCTCGCCTGGTGAAGGGGATAGCTAACCAAAACCTGTTGCGTTGCTGAGTGTGCGACTCTTCTATGTCTGTTTTCTATTGCGAGTCATACCGCCTAACTTACGGACAGTGCAGCTCCTTCGCTAATGTTCTTACGGCTCCCATCTTTGTCTTCTCAATGGTTTTGAGTATGGAAAAGGGAGTCCCTATTATTTTTCTGCAGGCAAGAACTACAGCCCATTCCGGTCTTGAATGGAAACAATCCGCTTCAGAACCAACGTAGAGACGATCGTAAAGTTTTGTCATGTTGGATTGACTTCCTTCAATTTCCTTTGCTGGAACTCAAGAGCAGTCCAGAGAATGTTCCATGCGAGGGATTGATAATTCCACAATTCTATAATCGTAATCTTTCTATCTTCAAGATTGGTTGATCCGTGGGCCGAATAAGCATTCCTGAAGCTCTTGAATTCTCTTACAAATTCATAATAAGACCTATCACCGAATTTGCCAGTATCACTATCGTACTTCTTCATCTTCTTAAGTGGATCAATCCCTGCATTTACAAACTTTTCTAGGAGCTTTTTTTCCTTTTTTGGGGGATCTCCAATTATTACCTCAACTGACTTATAGGCATTGTGAAGAGCATTTTCAAAGGCACATTTCTCAAATCTGGTGGGCGGCACGAAACCAGGATCACTCAGTATTTCTGTAGCTCTCGGCATACAGAAGTCTCTGTGGCTCATTGCAAGGAAACCAGCGCTCAGAAGAAGCTTTTCGCTGGAAATCAAAACCGGCACCAAACGAAAGATATTTCTGAGTCTGTCTTCACCAACAGCCACATTTTTATGCATAATTATCTCGAAGCTTAGGAGATCAAAGTACTCAATATTCTCCGTATGATATCGCCTAAGGGATTGAAGATTCAGCATGCTTTTAGTGTTTATTAAGTTTAGAGGGAACTTGAGTAAGTAGAAAGGCTCTTCGTGAGGTAGCAAACCCATCGAGAGCAGAAATGCTCCCTGGAATGCATCGGCGATCCTTTCGGAAAGGTTGTCAGATGCCTCACCCTCACCAAAGACAATCACATGGCGTCTTGAAGGAGTTTCGTTACCCAAAAAAGGATTACCTTGCTCATTGACAACAAGAACTGTCTTCAATAGACATCCTATCGCTTTGAGGGCTACCCGAGAAGCTCGAAGATAATGCTGTGTTACTTTGCGACCACTACGCATAATATAGGTGCTCCTGTGATCTTTGCTACCTTCCGGAACGCTTAAACCAGTTACTAGATAACCGTATTTCATGAAAACCTACCCGGTCTTATGGTACGGAAGGCTTTGGTCTTTAAGGGAGTATGGTCTCTCTTCTTATTTGAAGTTGGATGTACTCCCTTGCCAAACCATGTACCTGTAGCAAGCCAGACTTCATAATAGAAAAGCCACAGGGATGTCCAGGGGATTATTGTCTCACCAATAAGCATAGTTGGTTTCCATTCATAGTGTTTCGGATAATATAGGCAGAGCGATCCATCAGAGAACAAATGAGGAGGATTTCTCCCGCCCGGTTTTTCCAGTTTTGGTTCGATAATTCGGACTCTAGGACGTGATTGGAGACGATAGTTCAAGGTGAATGTGTACGTTGATGAAATCGTTGTGGGAGATATTTGTCCGATTACTTTCAGTTCACCGCATTTAGCTGTACATTTTAACCAATCGAATGTTTGTTTCAGGTGGCTGTATTGCTCCATAATTGTCAAGGGTTTCAGTATGTTCTTCTTCACCTGCTCTCTCCAAAGAATGTATTCTTCCTCACAGTAGTTGAATTCAGCTCAGAATCCCCCACACTACTAAGATTACCTGTTGCGTTTCCCATAGTCAGACGCTCCGCTTCCCTAAGTGCCTGAATGTCTTCAGAGTATTTGGTCAAAGCTTCTTTTGTCACAGTCTCGCCAAACATCTCTTCAAGATGTTTAGATATATTATTGAGTCCCCTAATAGAGCTAAGGGTTTTCCACCGAT
>LVBU01000256.1 GCA_001603185.1 Thermotogales bacterium Thermo_02
CCATATATATAGACTCAAGGTCATACCTATTACGGACATAGTTATCGATGCAGCAGGGCTTTCGAAAAAAATGGCGGCGTAGGAAAAGAAGCCACCTATGAAGAACACATAAAACGGCAATCTTATCAAAGTTCATTCACCCGATTCTGCGAAAGCTCCACTGTCAAAGTCTGGATCTTCCTGTATAACACCATACCCGGTTTCGCTCCTTTTGGTTTTGTGATATTACACGCCTGTGTATAGATTATGTCTACTCTTCCGGAAAGCCTACCTCTAGAGAACATTCCTGCGAGAAGTGCTCCGTAGGCTATTGCCTCTTCGGGAATACTCTTGCCTCCCTTCTTTAGTATAACATGGGCTCCTGGAATCCCGTGGGCGTGAAACCAGATGTCGTCCTTTGAAGCGCTTCTCGTTATTTCATCGTTTTGAGTGTTGCTTTTTCCAACAAAATATCTGAATCCGTACTTTTCGAATACTCTTGGCCCGGTCTGAGGCTGCTTCTTTTTCTTCTTTCTGCCGGAATCCTGAAGTTTCAATACACCGGCCGCGACCAGCTCATCGTTGAATGTGGCCAATTCCGATACACTCTGCGATAGCTCTATCATTTCCATCAGCTGTTCGAGATAATCTCTCTCTTTCTGTAGTTCCCCTATCCTCTTCTTAACTTGAATTTCCTTTCTACGCGACTTATCGAAGAGTTTGAAGAAACGTTGGGCGTTTTCCGATGGAGTCATTCTGCCATCCAGTGACAAAAGCACAGTCTCGCCGGTGTCCCAGTCTTCGATTTCGACTGTCTCGGCCTTTTCGCGGAGTCTGTAAAGGTTACCGACGATGAGCTCCCCAAAGTGCCTGTATTCTGAGTAATCGTCTATACTAGCCAGCTCTATTTCAAGTCTTTCAAGTAATTTATCGACTCTGGAAAGAGTCCTCTCTAGCTTCTTTGTCAGGGTCCTCTTCCTTCTGTCGAACTCCTTCTCGACTCCGACGGATTTCAGCGCACGATTAACGGCTTCTGGTGAAGGTCTTTCAATGCACTCGCCTTTGAAGTCCAGCGGTATTGGTGAGACTTCGAGACTTCTGCCGTTATCAAAAGTGTATAGATTGGGATTGCTTTTGTCTCTTCCGATTCTCGAAAGAAATGCTGCCAGTTCGTTCAGTTTCTCTTCTTCGAGCGATGCGGGTGATACTTCTCCAAGCTGCAGATAACCCACAATATTCTCCGCGGTGGCTCTCGAAACCCCCGCAAAGATGTTTTTCAGAGCCTTAGAAAGTGGTTCACCCGAATTTGAAAGGGCATCTCTTACCTCGGAGGGAGAGGTGTCAAGGTTAATCTTGCCCTCCTGTTCCGGTGGATAGTATGCAAGCCCGGGAGAGACAGTTCGGCGGGAAGTGATCATCTCTTTGAAAGCGCTGGTTATTCTTCTTTCCGCGTTCAGGACTATCATGTTGGAACCGGGACCCATCAGTTCAATGACGATAGTGTTCTTGCCTGCTACCCCGAAAGAGTCTCTGCCTTCAAGTGTAATGTATACGATCCGATCGAGTCTTTCCTGGGACAACCCGGTGAGGAAGTATCCGTTGAGGTGTCGCCTGAGGAAGATGTTGAAAGGAGTTTCAAGAGAGGGAGAGTCCACATCCTTATCTCCCAGCGTGATAAAGGGAAGCGACGGACTGATAGAAATCGCAATCGTTGATCTCGAGAATTTCAGGTGGAACTCCGTTCTTCCTGTCTGGTAGACTTGACGTAGCTGCTGACCCACTACGTTCTGCAATCCGGCCAGCAGTCTGCTGATTGTTAGGCCATCTAGAATCATCGAAATCCCATCTCCTTCGCCGTCACAAACCTGTAAGAACCGCCATTTCCACTGAAAAGTGCGAAGAGCGTTGAACCCGACCCCGTCATTCGGGTTACGATAGCTTTCCGACTCGCGAGCTCTCCATAAGCAGTCGCGATTTGAGGAAAGCTATCGAATACAGGAGTCTCAAAGTCGTTAACCGAGAGTAATTCTATGGCGGCCGTGTCGCCTCTGCGCAATGCGATAATCAGTTCTTCGGGATTGATCGGTTCCGTTGTTTTGTGATAGGAAGACGTGTCGATCAATCCGTAAGCCATAGAAGTCGAGACTTCGATTCCGGGAAATGCGAGATCGACTGAGTAGTCTTCGATATCTCCCGGGAAACTCAGTTTCTCACCCCTTCCCCTTCCGATAGCCGTTCCACCTCGCAGAAGAAAAGGCACATCGCTACCGACTCTGCAGGCGATTTTGAACTGAGTTTCTGTACTCAAGCCGTACGCGAAGCCCAGATATCTCAGTAACGCCGCGGCATCGGAACTTCCGCCGCCCAAACCGCCGCCTACCGGGATGTTTTTCTTGAGTGACAGTCCTATTTTGATGCTCCTTCCGTAGTGCTCTTCAAACTCACGTAAGACTCTGTAAAGAGTGTTGCGGCTATCCCAGGCAAGACTGGAATTTGAACTGAAGCAGAACGAAGAGGCTTCAGTCTCTATCGTCAATTCGTCGTACAGTGAGATGGTCTGAAAGACTGTGAGTATTTCGTGAAATCCGTCGCTTCTTCTCTTGCCAACTTTCAGCATGAGGTTAATCTTGGCCGGACACCTTAAGATCACTTCAGTTTTTCCAGTACTATTTGAGACCATGTTTCCATCTTCTCTCTATACTCTCTTAGAGTTTCAAGTGATTCCATAGAGCCTTCGAATTTATCCTTTTCGTTGAATCCGCAGAAGACAGTATCGGCGATATAAACCATGCCCAGATGTACCCTGCTTACCGGAGTCGAAAGATCGTTGAGGACTCCAAGATACTCCAGCTCCGAAACCTCCGCATCTACTTCTTCGGATATCTCCCTTTCCATACCGTTTACAAAGGCACTCCACGGACTGGGTCCGTCTTCCGGGTTTATGTGACCGCCGACTCCAATCGAGTACTTCTCGTGAAGCCTTGCCTCACCCTGCTTTCTAGTTCTCTTCATTAGCAGAAAGCATCTCTCTTCCCTGAACACAACGTAGGGTATGATCTGGCGGATCGACTCGTCGCTCTCTGCCTGACTGCGAAGAACGTACTTCCCGTACTCATTGATCAATTCTTTCATGCTTTCCAAAGGAAAAGCCAGCAACCCGCTACAGGTTGCCAGCTCTTCTAGTCTATACGTATCGATTGCAAGTACCTGCTCTGTCAAAATAACTCCTTGTCGTAAGTTTACCAGCTCTTATTTGGAAACAGGACGACTGCCGATCCCTTCAAAGCGACGAGAGTGACAGCCTCTTCATTGAACTCCGACGCGAGAGTTGTCTTCTGTACGGCTATTACTCCAAAGTAATAGTCTTCGCCCCAGAGTTGCTTCGATGGTCCGACAATGTTGCTTTCCGTAAATGCGAAGCTTACATAGAATCCGATCGCTTCGGTGTCAAACTCCTCTTCAGAGGAGGGGGTGTAGTAATTGTTTATCTTCACGAAGTGCGTAGCGAGATTGTCGCTCTTTCTTGCCCTGAACAGCCACAGGTCGTCGCTAAAGCGATCGATGTTCTCGACTTTCACTTTCCACGCCGTCGCCCTCCAGCCAGTGAACGCCGTGGGCTCTATACGGATATTCCAGTCACCGGTTACAGGTGCGTTGTTGAACATCGAGCTCATCTGACTATTCGAGTAGGTATTACTGGGTAGTTTGGTCCACGCCTGGAAAAAGACCTCCCCAGATGCATAGATATCGGCCGGCTTTGTCGGGTCGATTCCGGTCAGAAGCCTCTGGGCATATGGATCGAAACCAACGGCCGATTCAAGGAAGCCTTCGCGGTAACGTACAAACGTTGGAACTCGGTTCGAGAAGAAGAAAGAAAAGGCGTTGAACCAGCTTGAAGGTTGATTGAAGAATGCTCCGAGCTTCTCGAAGACTTCGACAAGAACTGTAGTCTTGGGTGCGTATTGTACGGTTCTCTGAGAAGTCACGGTAACGAAGTTCCCATCATCATCCATTCCTGAGGCCGTGGCGGTTATTCTTACCCTTCCGGTCTCGGGTGCAGTCGGAAGATATACGACCACAGTATCGTTCTTGTAACGCACGGTCTTCATAACTTTAAGGCTCGCGTTGATTGGCTGCCAGGCTCCTCCCGCGAGTTCTTTTTCGAGTGTCCATGTGTAACCGGCAGCATTTGGCGTAAATCTGAAGTTGAACGCTTCCACCATTATTGGCTTGCCGGGTTCTCTGTTACTTCCCTGGGTTGTCATGGATATTGACGGTACCCTTGGGAAGCACGAACTAACCAGCAGACCCACAACCAGAATGGCAAAGATAACGAAAAAAAACTTAAACCTCTTCATTCAGATCCCCTCCCTTTCAGATAATCCCTGACGAACTCCTCTTCCCTTTCCCGTGAAAGACCATCGAGTCTTGCGCAGTAAAGGGCCTCCAGTACTTCTCTCATAGCAGGTCCCTCTTTCAGACCGAAATCAGTTTTCAGAACATCGCCGTTGATCGAAAGTCTCACCTCTTCTACTCTCTTCAGATAATCTTCAAATCTGTCGACCATCTCTCCGGTCAGCGTGCTGTCGACATAGTTCAACAATTCGGGTCTTCTGGACAATATTAACTTATGAAATCCCGAAGGTCTATCGGGACGCTCACTTTCTATTTTACCAGCAGCCTCAACTGCTTCGGCAAGTCTGGTAAGAAAGTTTTTTGGCAAACCGAATCTCTCTATGTGCCACTGCACTACTTCTGTTTGGCTGTCCTTCAATAGTATCATCAACACGGTGTGAAAGATTTTGTCATTTCCGGTGTAAACAGAGTTTCTTTCTCTTCTCTGGAAGTAGTTTTCGAGCATACTATCTGTCTTTCGGTCTAGACGCGTTCCTATGAAGAGCCTGTCGATAATCTCAAGTCCTTTTAATCTTCTGATCGCTTTTAGAGGAAGCGGTTCTTGAAGTATCTTTATGAATTCGTCACGCAGCCTCTGACCTGTTACTCTAGCCAGATAACCCTCGCAGGCACAGCTACGCAACAGTTCCGCCGTTCGCACCTCTATCTCGAATCCGAAACGCTGTTCGAAGCGCACGGCCCTCAGAACTCTTGTTGGATCTTCGACGAAACTCAAAGGATGCAGGGAGCGTATAATTCCCTTTGCAAGATCCTTTCTCGAACCGAAGAAATCAATGAGGATACCGAACTCTTCCTGATTAAGCTTGATCGCCATTGCGTTTATTGAGAAGTCTCTTCGGTAAAGATCCTTCTTGATTGTACTCATCTCAACTTCGGGAAGCACTGCAGGCGTCTTGTAGTACTCGGTCCTGGCAGTCGCTATATCGATTCTCAGACCATCGTTAAAAAACAGGGAACTTGCGAGAAACTCCTTGTGATCCACTATCTTGACATTGAAGTATTTCTTGAAAGCGATGGCGAAGGTATTTGCATTTCCCTCGACTACTATGTCTAGATCAAGGTTTCTCTCATTCAGCAGCAGATCCCTTACAAATCCACCTACTATGTAGGTGGCCATGCCGAGTTCGCTACCAACTGCTCCGAGAAACCTTAACATGGTCACAATCCTGTTTTCAATTCTTTCTTCAATCATCTTGCTTATCGGCAGTCTCACATAGTTCTGATCCTCGTTGAGAGTTCTACTCTGAAGAAGTCCCTTCCTGCCAAAAGGGCTTTTCAGTAAATCTGTCCTCGTGACTATTCCCGAAAGGATTCGATTCTCCAGAACCAGCACGGCCGTAGTGTTGTTTTCGATCATTTTGTCTGTGACAGCCTGAACAGAGTCATCAGATGAGACTACAACGGGCATAGGGTCAACGATCTCAAGAATTCTCTTGTTTCCAAGGTTGTGTCTGAAAGCATTCTCCACGTTTCGATGTCGTGCGATACCAATCAGTTTCTCGTGATCAACAACGGGCAATGTGTGATGTCCCGTTCTCTGCATTATCTTGAGAACCTCTTCTACCCGCATCTCTGCTAGGACTGTTCTTACCGGAGATGTCATGATATCTCTCACTTTGATCAGTCTCTCTATGTTATTCTCGAAAAGCTTCAGGATCTCCCTTCTAGCCTCTTCAAGACTACCGGTTTCAAGATAACCAAGTGTGAATGCGCCACTGTCTCGCAGATTGCCATTTAGTTGTTCAACATCAAGTCTCATGTGTCTTGATTTGATGGAGAAGTAGACTCTGTTCTTAACTTTCAGAAGGACAACAAGATTCTCGACTCCAAGAAACGACCAGAGTCTTTCGATAACCAGACTCAGACCTGCCGGTAGCGAATCCCTCTTGGTGTTTGCTATGTTTATTTCTATTCCGAATACATCTAGCCGTTCCATGTTAAGTATTAGATTCTCTACCAATCGCTGCTGAGAGAGACTCAAACGGAAAGAAGAGTAGGTTCCGAGTTCGTCTATTCTTGCGCCAATATCTAGCAACCAAGCTGCCGTCCTCAGATCCTGAGCACGGGTAGACAAATGAGTGAAGTTTCCCGTCTCTCTATATATAGCAGCCGCGAAGAGAGTAGCTTCGTTTATGCTTATACTCTTTTTCTTTTTCCTGAGAATGTTGCACATCAGAGTCGTGCAGGCTCCGAGCTCACGGTAAGTACCTGCCTGGTCAGCAGGTTTTCTGGTTATATGATGGTCAAAAAACTTCGTCATTATACCCCTGTTCACAAAACGTCTTATCGGGGCGGGCAATCTCTGCAGGTCAGAGGTATCGACGACTATGAGCGACGAAATGTTCTCTATATCGAGTTCACGAATATTGTAGAAAGACAGCAGCAAGCCCCTGGACGACAGAAATCTCTTGAGTGCAGGCGAGAGTTCGCCTCCAAAGACTATCGTATGATCAGGAAAGAGTTTCTGTGCTGCAACGGCGGACGCAAATGCGTCAAAATCCGGGTTAAGATGGGTCGTTATTACTCTCAAGCAATCCCCACCTCCTGAGCTTATCGTATAGCGTACTCTTGCTTATCCCCAGAACTCTTGCCGTTTCGCTCTTGTTCGATTTAAGTCTCTTCAGAAGCCAGAGAATGTATCTTCTTTCAAGCTCATCAAGTGGTTCTTCAGCAAAGGCAGCATCTTCACGCGGCGGCTTCTTAATATCCGAAAGAGAGGTCGCGGAGATTGTTTTTGAGTCTGAATTCATTGCCAGCAGTGAAAGGAGACGATTTCTGAGCTCTCGGACGTTTCCCGGCCAGTTATAATCGGTCATCTCTCTGAGTAGATCGTCGGAGATTGTGGGGGTGCTCTTGAGGCCGAGTTCTCGCGAGAGTATCGGAAGGAAATACTTGATCAATAATGGAATGTCTTCTCGTTTCTCTCTCAGGGAAGCGATTTTGATCTTAACCACGTTCAGTCTGTAGTACAGGTCGTTACGGAATTGCCCGGAACTTACGGCACTTTCCAGATCTCTGTTTGAAGCCGCGATTACCCTAAGGTCGAGACGACGGGAGTTATTTCCACCGAGACGTTGAGTCGAAGACGTCTCGAGAACCCTTAGAAGTTTCACCTGCATCTGCTGGGGCATCTCAGAGATTTCGTCCAGAAAGAGTGTACCTCGATGAGACTCCTCTATGAGACCCGGTTTAGAGCTCATGGCGCCCGTGAAGGCCCCCTTTTCGTAGCCGAAGAGTTCGCTTTCAAATAGATTCTCGGGAATGGCTCCGCAATTGATCGCAACGAAACGCTGTCTCTTGCTTAGCTCATGAATAGCTCTTGCGACAACCTCTTTTCCCGTACCGCTTTCGCCTTCCAGCAGTACGGTGACTTTCTTTGGAGCTATCATAGAGATCGTTTCCTTCAATTTTCTGACAGTCACGCTCCTTCCCACGAATTCGGAAAGGGTTTCTCCCGAGACCTTTTCGGCAAGATGGTCTCTCTCCTTGCTGAGCTCAGAGTACTCTATGGCTCTTCTAACTTCGAGCAATGCGTGAGTCAGGTCGAAGGGTTTTTCGAGAAAGTTGAAAGCACCCTTCTTTACAGCTTCGATGGCAGTGTTTATGTCTCCGTGAGCGGATACAACTATCACAGGTGCGATTTGAGTGGCTTCCGCCAGTAGGTCGAGACCTGAACCGTCGGGAAGCCTCACATCCAGGATAATACAGTCGAAAAACTCCTCCACAATCGACTTTTCGGCCTGCTTCAGATTATAGGCCTGAACTAAGCCGTAACCTTCCTCTTCAAGAGCCGCTGAAAGAAGGCCGTTGAAAGCAAGATCGTCATCTACTACCAGTACTCTTCGAGTCATGCTCCCTCCTGAAAGTCAATACAAAGACTGTACCTCTTCCTGATAAACTTCTCATCTTCAATCTTACATCGTTCTCGTCACAGAAATTCTGTACAAGATACAGTCCAAGCCCGGATCCTTCGAGTTTCGTAGTATAGAAGGGCTTGAAGATTGCCTGATGAAGCTCCTTGTCTACACCTTTACCGTTGTCTCCAATAATAAGCGTAAGTAAAGAACGGGAGCCCCGGACCTTAATCTTTATGACACCGTCTTCATTCCTGCAGGCTTCTACCGCGTTCATCATCAGATTCTTTATGACATTCTCGAGCCTCCCCTTCTGAACGAGAACTGAACCACTGTCGAGCGTTATCCTTTCAAGGAGTATCTTTCTCGATGATGCAATGGGATCCATGAAGGCCGTCACTCGGTGAACTATTTCGGAGAGATCTACCACTTCAAACTCTTCTCCGTACCTGAATATCTGAAGAATACCGCTAACTTTGCTCTGAAAGGCAAGCAGCTCTTCGGAAAGTGTTTGAAGATACTGCTCCTTCTTCGTGCGGTTGTAGAGATCGAGAGCAAGCCTTATGTTGGCCAGCGGTTGCTTAAGGCCGTGAGCAAGATCCCCAACGGTTTGGGCATCCACGGCATAACGCCTGGTCTTCTCAAGAAGTTGCTTCGTCTTCCACTGGCTAGTCTTATCGTTGAAAGTCAACAAGAAGCCACTCTTCTTCTTCTTTGTAACAGTTACCAGATAGCGTTTGCCGAGCTTCTTGCTGTAAGTCTCGTACTGACCGGCCTGTAGAGGAAAGAGTAGTCCCGTTCTTCTGAGAAAGCGATCGAGCCTCAAGTAACCGACGCCATGAGAGCCATAAGAGAAGCTTCTTACGAAGGCGTCGTTTACCAGATCAAAGTTCCCGCTATCGTTAAGAGAAACGACCGCGATATCTAGCGTGTTTAGCAATTCCGAGTAGTCCCTGTAAAGTTTCTCGTAATAATTCCTCTCTTCTTCTACTTGAAGAGATAGCGATCTGTAAAATGCGTACAGCTCGTGGAACTGACCTTCCAGTTCGACGGTAGTCTTCCACTCTCCGACTCGTATTATCCTCACGAGTCGATTTAGCTGTTTCACTATGGCCAGATACACAAATATTGTTGCGGCAATTCCCGTGGAGAGAATTAGAAGTAGGGCCTCAGTATTCAGACCTCCAAAAAGCGCTACAAAGAGACCAGTTCCAAATACGACGGCTCCGGTTATGTAGTGATAACCGGAACCGAAGAGTATTCTGTCAGACTTTGACAACTGTTATCGATTCTCCCTCTTCGATGCCCACTGTCTCTCTGGCGCTGCCCTTGTTCACTGTGATTTCCAGAAAACCGCTGGAATCAAAATGTGCAAGAATATGGCCGGGATTCACATCGTAGTATGTCTTTCCGAAAGTAGCTTTAAGGGGTTTTCTGTTTCTCGAGATCTCTACTAGATCACCTTCCTCGAAAATGTTTCCGAGAGAAGAGGGAATGTTGGTTTCGAGATTTCCAAAGTGATCATAAAAGGCCACCTCTCCGGTAATCATGTTTCCCGTCGCGGCCGGTTTCCTGTACCTAAGATACTCGAAATTCATAAGCCTCGGTCCAAGCTTCTCGACTTCAAGACCTCCCGCAATATGGGCGGCAACCGGAGCGAAAATATCCCGTCCGTGAAAACTCATAGAAGTGCCCCTGTGATACTCGCGATTTTCGAGTTCCCTTATCTCGTGTACCCCGAAATTCTCGGCCGCAAAGGTGAATATCCCATTATCCGGTCCGACCATTCGCATACCGTTCTTTAGAGTCATAGCGATAGGTTTTCGCGCCGTACCGACTCCCGGATCAACGACTGCGAGAAAGACAGTGTCAATTGGAAGGTCTTTTACAACTCTCTCGATGACGTAAGCTGCCTGCCTTACGCTGAAGGACTTAATGTTATGGCAGATATCGAGAATTTCAGTCTCTTTGTTCACCTCTCTAATAGCAGCCTTTGCTACTCCCACATAATAACTGTCGTATCCCCAATCACTCAAAAAAGCTATCATCTTTATCCCTCCACTTATCTGTGATCAATCCAAAGAGCCTGCCTATTTGATGTTCCTCAATCCCGTATAGATTGGAGTCGGTTTTGCAGTCACTAGAACCGAACCCTTTCACTGCCTCTCCGAAATCTGATGCCAGAACGGATATCTCCTCTTCCAGTCTAGTCTCTGAAGGAATCAACAACGCCGCTGCAATTCTCGCCTTCTCTCTCAGATAGTCTATGTGCCAGTGCATCTTCTTTTCTGACACCATATGCCGTCTCACTCTCTCGGTGAGGGAGTTCATTGCCGAGCCAACATAGACATAGTAACCGGGCTCAAACGACCACACTTTCGCACCGGTGTCTATCTCAGTCTTCTCTTCTAGATAGAGCAGCAAGACATATGATCCTCTATTGTTATTCATAATGTAGATATTATACGACAGGCAGCACAAAAGCTATAAGCCAAATAACTGGGTACGGTCGGATCGGTCCTGTAT
>LVBU01000257.1 GCA_001603185.1 Thermotogales bacterium Thermo_02
GGATACGATTTATTTGAATCGATGAAAATCGCGAGCGCTGTCGCATCAATAAATTCTACAATGTTGGGCGGAAGATCCGCGTTGCCCGATCTAAAAAAATTAAATTCTTTTATTGAAAATGAATCCGTTAATAAGAATCTTTAATTAAAGATTATGAACGGTTATAAAATTTGCGGGGTATAAAGTGAAAATTTTGTTCGCTGTTTTATTCTCATTTTTTTTCGTTACGATAAATCTTAATGCTCAGGAAATTATTATTCAGGAAAACGAAACCGGATTTTGCACTATCGATGGTAAAATTGATATTGGTTCAACTTCCGTTACGGGTTGGACGGGCATTGGTTTTGCCGATGGCGACGCCGGAATAGGTAAAAGTATGAGCTGGCAAATATCGGTTCCCGCGGAAGGAAATTATTCTTTCTCATGGCGCTTTGCAGTAAGCGGCGGCGATACAACATGGCGAAACGCGAAGTTTGTTGTTGACGGCAACATCGCAAAGGATACAGTATATTTTCCTTATACGGGCACGAGCTGGTCAAATTGGAAAATGAGTTCGCCCATTGAAATCCATCTTGCGGCGGGAAGTCATAAAATTCGAATTGAAGCGTACTCAATTCGTGGTTTAGCGAATATAGATTATTTAAAAGTTGATGGTACCGGTGTTGAAAAAGCGGAATGTATGCCGTCGTATGTTTTAAGCGTAAAAAGCAACAACGATGATTGGGGAAGTGTTTCCTATTCGCCCGTTCAAAATTATTACGACAAAGGAACTCTTGTAACAATAAAAGCAAAAGCAAAACCCGGATATTTTTTTCAGAGCTGGACGGGCGAACCGACAAGCGCTGATACTGTTTTTACTTTTACGGTTTCCGGAAATGTTGATGCCGTTGCGCGGTTTCTTCCAGAGGGAACAAAAATGGATGAAGATATTACCGGCTACGCAACAGTTCAAGATGATAAAGGCACGCCGTATTTAGTTACCGGTGGCTCTCTCGGTGAAACTGTTGAGGCGTTTACAATTGAGGATCTTCAATATTATCTCGGAAGTTCCAAACCGTATGTGGTTAAATTTTCCGGCGAGCTTGTGGGAACAGAAACAATAAAAATTACTTCCGACAAAACATTGATAGGCACCGGCGATAAAGCGTATTTAAAAGGAATAGAACTTTCAATCAACCAAGCGCGTAATGTGATTATAAAAAACATCGCAGTATCTCACGTTACGCCGCAAGACGCTGTTGAAATAAATGGTAAGTCGAAAAATATTGTGATTGACCATTGCGAGTTTTTTTCTGATCGAGAACACGGCGTGGATTTTTATGACGGACTACTCGATATTAAAAATGAATCATCCTTTATTACGGTTTCGTGGTGCAATTTTCACGATCACGAAAAAACAAGTTTGATAAGTTCCAACGACGAATCTCCTGCGGATTCTGTTATACGCGTAACATATCATCATAATTATTTTCATAATCTCGGTTCACGTTTGCCAAGTATTCGGTTCGGTAAAGCGCACGTATTCAATAATTATTATAAAAATTTCGGGTCGGCGATCAATTCTAGAATGGGCGCGTGTGTTCGTGTTGAAAAAAATTATTTCGAAGGCGGAGGTAAAGCTGTGTTTATGGATTACAGCACAACCGTCGGCAAAGTTGAATTAATTGATAATTATTTCGGTACAAGCACATATTCATCGGAACCGTCGTGTAGTTTAAATGTTCCTTATTCCTACACAAACTTTTTGGATGAAACGAACTCGCTTCCGGATCTTATTACAAAAGGTGTTTTGGTTGGTATTAAAAATAATTTTGAAATTCCGTTCTCATATAAATTATTTAACTATCCAAACCCGTTTAATCCATCAACAAAAATTTGT